>DATHPZ010000094.1:0-17263 GCA_035483355.1 Chthoniobacterales bacterium
CCTGTTAATCCTTAGCAAGTTTATTCCTACCTGGAAAGGTCTCCCCCGATGCGCTCCCAATCACATTCTCTTAGGCGAAATGCCCTCCGATGGTTCGGTTCCCTTGTCGTAGCTTCATTGATTACTCCAACCGTTTTCGGCGCCACCATCCGGTTTGCCGGCGACTCCGATGTCGGAGAAGGCGGTCGCTGGACGAGAGCGGCTGCTGAAGAGTGGGCCCAGAAAACGGGCAACAAGGTCGAATACATCAGCCGGCCCAACGACGCTTCCGCAACGCTCCAGTTATTCCAACAGTACTGGGCGGCTAAAAGCAGTGACGTCGACATTTTCATGGTCGACGTTATTTGGCAAGGTATCCTGGCCCCCCATGCGGTTGATCTGAAGAAGTACTACAAAGAAGACGAGATCAAAACGTTCTTCCCGACCATCATTAAGAACAATACCGTGGGCGGCAAGCTAGTTTCTATCCCATGGTTTACCGACGCAGGGTTGCTCTATTATCGCACCGATCTTTTGGAGAAATATGGGTATAAGGAACCGCCCAAGACATGGGAAGAACTCACCGAAATGGCCAAGAAGATTCAAGACGGTGAACGCAAGGCAGGAAAGCCCGATTTTCAAGGTTTTGTCTTTCAAGGGAAAGCCAGTGAAAGCGTGACCTGCAATGCGATCGAATGGATCTACAGCTATGGCGGCGGGACTATCGTGGAGCCCGACAAAAAGGTGACCATCAACAACCCCAAGGCGATCAAGGCTCTTGAAACCGCGAAGAGCTGGGTGGGAACTATTTCTCCACTTGGCGTCACCACTTACGGCGAAGAAGATGCCCGCAATATCTGGCAGGCCGGTAACGCCGCCTTTATGCGAAACTGGCCGTACGCTTACGCCCTAGGTCAAGACCCCAAGAGCGTCATTTCCGGCAAATTTGACATCTCGGTTCTGCCAAAGGGTGGAACCGATGGCAAGAATGCGGCGTGCCTGGGGGGCTGGCAGCTAATGATTTCCGCCTATTCAAAAGTTCCCGACGCGGCAGCGGATCTTGTTAGATACCTGACCTCTCCCGAGGAACAGAAAAAGCACTCGATTGCTCTTAGTCAGCTCCCGACCCTCCCCGCGCTTTACTCCGATGCGGATGTGCTGGCGAAGGCTCCGTTTTTCAAGAATATCCTGCCAGTTCTTGAAAACGCTGTCGCTCGACCCTCTACGGTTACCGGCGCCGATTACAATCAACTTTCGACATCCTTTTTCCAAAATGTGAATAAGGTGCTCAGCGGCGGCGCAACAGCTCCCGAAGCAGTCGTTGCGGTTGAGAAGGTTGCGAAACGCATCGTCCGTTAACTTGGTCTACCCAACAATTCAAAGTGGCCAGAGAAATTGATCTCTTAGAGCGCCAAAAGCGGTTGGCGTGGTATTTGATCCTGCCAGCCGTCTTCGTGGTGTTCCTGGTTATCGGATTTCCGCTGTGCCAGGTCATTGTCTACTCCTTCATGAAAATCAAGCTTGACGGGGTCACCCCGCCAAGCTTTGTGGGGATTGACAATTACCTCTTTATCTTTTCAGACAGCGATTTTTGGCACGCCGTCTGGGTGACACTGATCTTCTCTTTTTTTTCCGTCACCATCGAGGGTATCCTGGGATTGACGGTTGCCTTGGTGGCAAATTCGAAGTTCAAGGGCCGAACTCTTTTGCGAGTTGCTGTTCTTATTCCGTGGGCGATCCCGACCGTCGTATCGTCGCAAATCTGGAGATGGATGTTCAACGACATCTATGGTGTCGTGAATATCATCCTGGCCAATCTACATATCATTCCGCATAAGCTGGCTTGGCTGTCGACGCCGGCGACGGCGTTACCCGTGATCATCGCGGTCGATGTCTGGAAGACGACGCCTTTCATGTCCCTCCTCTTACTCGCCGGATTGCAGTTGATTCCGGGCGACTTGTACGAAGCGGCCTCGATCGACGGGGCGAGCGGAATACGAAAATTCTTTGCCATTACGCTCCCGTTGGTGACACCGACATTGCTCGTTGCTCTTATCTTCAGAACACTCGACGCATTGCGCGTGTTCGATATCTTTTACATCATGGTTGGAGGTCAGGGAAATATGGCGACCGTGGCGACCTACAACCAGCAACAACTCATCCAGTTCCTGGATGCCGGGGTTGGTTCTGCGACCTCACTCACTATCCTGATATTCATCATGATTTTCGTGGTGATTTACACACGATTCAGCAAGACCAGCTTCGAATGAAAGATCCAGACAACGATAAGTCCCCGGTGCTGCGAATCTTGTTTTATCTCCTCGTGGCGGTCATTCTCGTTTTTAACCTCTTCCCGTTTGTTTACGCGCTCCTCTCGTCGTTCCGACCCAGCAACGACCTTTTCTCGACCGATCTGTGGCCGAAAGCCCTTGGCCTCGATCACTATCAAGCCGTCTTTAAGGATGCTCGTTTTGTCGGGAGCCTCATCAATTCCGTTATCGTGGCCGGTTCCACAGTATTGATCTCACTCGCACTCGGGAGCTTGTGCGCCTATGCGCTCGGGCGTCTTCCTTTTCGTTTCAAGGCACCCGTCCTTTATCTCGTCCTGACGATGACGATGTTCCCGCAAATCTCGGTGCTTTCGGGTCTGTTCGTGATGTTGAAGAACCTGGGCCTCTTTAATACGCGTCAAGGACTGGTTGTCACTTATCTGATTTTCACGATGCCGTTTACCATCTGGGTGATGACTCAGTATTTTCGCAGCCTGCCGAAGGAACTCGAGGAAGCTGCCTACGTTGACGGCGCATCGCCGCTGACTGTCTTCTGGCAGATCTTGTTGCCATTGACGATGCCCGGACTGATTTCTACCGGTCTCCTGGCCTTCATCGCAGCCTGGAATGAATTTTTGTTCGCCCTGACCTTTACTGTCACGGACACCATGAAAACCGTGCCGGTCGTTATCTCTCAATTCAGCGGCACGAGCGCATTCGAGCAACCCTGGGGTTCAATCATGGCGGCTTCCATGGTGGTGACGATCCCGTTGATCATCCTGGTCATGATTTTCCAGTACCGGATTGTGGCAGGCCTTACAGCCGGCGCCGTGAAAGGCTAACCGGTTCCTGCGCGTAATCGAAGCGTATCGCTTTTTTGCTCTTGAGTCGTCATAGCAGGACGCTTCACTCAGGCGTGAACCGGTTGTGCGGGTAGTGACGTTAGTGGTATGGCCGACTTAGTGTCGGTTTGCTTTGGTTTTGACCGGTTGTGCATTCCGTTCCAACGTAGGACCGGAAGATTGGGAAAAAATGGCGTTTAGATTTGACATACCGGAGGCATTGGACAAAGCGATTCCGCGAATTGCCCGGGAGCGCATCGGCCGCATCATCGAATCGCTCAGCGAAAAACCACAACCGGGCGCCGAATCGATTCATGAAGCACGAAAAGACTTAAAATCCATTCGTGCTCTATTGCGACTTGCCCGAGGTTCGATCGACGGCGAGATCAGACTCCGCGAGAATACCCTCTTTCGAGACGCCGGAAGATCCCTTTCAGCGATCCGTGACCCTCAGGCGCTTTTGGAAGCGTTGAAATATTTTAGCAATCCTCATCGCAGTAACCCGGGGCCCTCGACAGAAAAACAAGAAGCGATTCGCGCATTCATCGCAAAAATCCGCGTTGAAATTGAAGAAAAACTGGTCGATGGACTTCCTCCAGGAGTGACCAGAAGGCTCGTCAAGGAACTCCGCCAGGCAAGGCGCCGTGTCGCTCTCTGGTTCGAAGGCGTCCCTTTGCCACCGGGGCATGAGTGGGAGATGTTTGTTGGAACCGGGCTCAGGCGAACCTACCGGAAAGCTAAAAACCTCGTCTGGCAGTTTGAGGTGATCGGGCACGACACCGCCGACGACCAAACTTGGCATGAACTGAGAAAATCCGCCAAGGCCTTGGGCTATCAGTTGCGCTTGCTCAAACCGATCTGGCCCGGAATGATGGACGCAATCCTGGAGGAGATCGATCAACTGACCGATCGCTTGGGAGACGCCCATGACCTTGCCATCCTCCGCGCGAAAATCCTGAACCAACCCTATGACCCCTCCGAAACCCAGGAGTCCGGAGAGACACGCCGGATTTTTCTTCAATTGCTCGATCATCGGAAGCAGAAATTGCAATTGGACGCCTTCGCACTTGCACGTTTGATCTACGCGGAAAGGCCGGGTCAATTTGAACGCCGCCTAGCAGGATATTGGCAAGTCTGGCGATCACAGAGCGAAGTGAAAGGTACCAGGCGCGCCGGCGACATCGACGGTCGATCCGAAGGTCGGCCCACCGGCCGCAAAGCCAATCCAGAAATCCTGGTTTCCTCACCGTCGTGAGTCGACAGCACCGGGTTAGCTAATTAACTAGGCTTTTTGACCCTTGGGGCCAGATACGTCCAGACCTCGAACGTATTAGCGCTCGTAAAGTTGAAACCCCGGGCAGAATCTCGAATTCAGTCTCGACAGCCGCGGAATGCCTATGTTGTTCTATACTAGACTTCGGCATCCCACCGCCTCTGCCAGCCTCTTAACTGGACTAACCCTAGGAACCTCCATGCCCCCCAAAAAGACACCCGCTCGGCCAGCCGCCGCCGCTCCAGCCGCTCCCGCCCCAGCCGCCGCCGCGGCTCCATCTCCAACGCCAAACGCACAATTCCAGGACGCCATCGACGCCTTCAAGGTATTTAATCCAAAGACCACGCGTTGGAGCGAACTCAACGCCCTAGCCCTCGCGCACGCTTCCAACCTTGCCTACCAAGATGAGGCCACGATCCGCTCCGTGGCTCCGAGTTGCGGCTTTAACAATGTCAGCGTCCGCTCCGTTCGCGAGGTGCAAGCTCTCGTTGCCGGTAGCGAAGATGCGGTCGTCGTCGCCTTTCGCGGTACCCGCCCCGATCAGTTGCTCGATTGGATGACCGACATCGACGCCGAGCAAGTCTCTTTTAGCGATTATTTCAAAGGCCCGAGCGTCGGCAATACGCATCGAGGCTTCACAGTTGGTCTTCTCCGAGTCTGGGACCTGATTCTCGCCGACGTTGCCGCTTTCCAGGACAAAGCGCAGACGCTCTGGATCACCGGTCACAGCCTCGGCGGCGCACTTGCCGCGCTCGCCGCCGCCGCGTTCAACTTGGCAAAGCGCGTGCCGGTTAATGGCCTCTACACCTACGGTCAGCCGCGCGTAGGCGACCTCAACTTTATCGCTCAGTGCGACAGCCACTTAGGAAGCCTCCACTTTCGTCTCGTGAACGACGAAGACATCGTCACGCGTGTCCCGCCCCGCCTCTTTCCGCACCTCCCTAGCCCAATCCCATGGTTCTACGGTCACTCCGGGCAGGTACTTTATTTTGACGGACAAGGCGTCCTTCACAGCGACGAACATTGGTGGAACGAATTCCTGATCCGTTTCGATGTCGGTGCGGACCACATGCGCGACCTCCTCACCGCACAGGTCGCCGACCATGACCTCATCAAGGGCTACGCTGCCAACATCGTCAAGTACCGCGATGACGTCGCTGCCGACCGCATCAAGCCGTTGCAATTCTGATCGATAGCTTTTTCAGATGCTACACCTAGTGCATCGTCTCATAAGTGGAAGGCATACCGCCTCCCACTTATGAGACGATGCACTAGCTCTTGACGGTTGCTTCGTTCGGTTATCGCGTCCATTGTGGATTGTGAGCCGCAAAACCCGTACATTTCGCCTGCAACTTCTCGAGGGTCAGATTGGCGAGGTTGCCTACCAGATCACCAAGGTCCATTTCTCCAATTTTCGTGATTCCGGCGTTCAGTGGCGTCCCCCGATCAACGTTTTCCATTGCGCTTCCTGCTTTCGAATCTGCGTTGAATTGGCCGGCGTTGAACCCGACCAGATCGAAGTTGAAGTAGGATTGGGCCGGCTCTGGATCAGAGGATACCGAGAAGCGCCCGAACCTCTGCAGCAACAAGAAATACCTCTTTCAACGAATCGCAAGCCGGTACGAGTTGTCACCATGGAGATCGACCACGGCCGGTTCGAACGCGAGGTGGAAGTTCCCCGCGGTTATGATCTGGGAAGAATCACCACCGAGTGGGAAGACGGACTTTTGTGGATCTTCTTGCCTCGAATTGCCAACGCCTGAGTCGCGCCCCTCTTCGTGTCCGAGGCAATACCAACAATTTTCTAATGTATCTTTCTCTTAATTAAGTCATGAGCTCAGAGCCGCAAGAGCGACAAGATCCACACGACCCCGTTTGGAGCAAAGCGCCGGTAAGCAACGCCAGCTCCGGTTCGGTACCGGAAACGACCAGCTCGACCGACGCAGAACAGGGCGCGAAAACCGACCAGGGCGAAGCCAACGAAACGCTCGCAATACTGCCCGTCCGCGGAATCGTTTTGTTTCCCGGAATGGTGGTGCCGCTGACAATCGGACGCCCCTCCGCGATTAAGCTTGTCGATTCTGAATTGCCAGAAAACAAGCAGCTTGGATTGGTGACCCAGCGAGACGAACAATTAGACCGGCCGGAACCGCCCGATCTTTTTCGGATCGGCGTGTCGGCCCAAGTTCTCAAGCTCATTCGCCAACCGGACGGTGTGATTGTCCTGATCGTTCAGGTCCAGAAACGCATCGCGCTGGAATCATTCGTTCAAACAGAACCCTACCTCCGCGCCATCGTGCAAGCCGTCAAGACGATGTTTCCCGAACGCGATGACGCCGAATTGCAGGCTTCCTTTAACAATCTGCGCCGAGGCGCTCTCAGGTTATTAGAGCTTTCACCCGAAATACCGGACCAGGCGAGAGCCGCCCTGATTGGCGTCGAAGATCCCGAGCAGCTGACCGATCTGTTAGCCGGCAATCTCGGAATCGACCTGGCCACTAAACAGCGGATTTTGGAAGAGACCGATCTATTGCGCCGGATGCGCACCGCACAGGAAGCGCTTCAACGTCAACTCGAGATTGCGGAGCTGCAGCAAAAACTGCGCAAGGATGTTGAGGGCCAGTTCTCCGATACGCAGCGTCGGGTTTACCTTCGTGAACAACTTCGTGCCATCCAGCGAGAACTCGGCGAAGACGAAGCTGACGGAGAGGAGCAGGCGGACCAACTGCGCAAGAAGCTTCAGGATGCCGGCGCAAACGAGAGCGTCCTCGCTGCTGCAGAAAAAGAGTTGAAGCGTCTGAGCCATATCCCAAGCGCAAGTCCGGAATACTCCGTGATTATATCTTACGTGGAAATGTTGGCGGATCTGCCGTGGAACAAGTCAACCGACGATAATACCGATCTTGAACGAGCCCAGGCTATCCTCGACCGCGATCATTACGGACTGGAAAAAGTAAAGCGCCGCATCGTGGAATTCCTTGCCGTGCGAAAACTGAATCCGAGCGGACGGAGCCCGATCCTTTGTTTTCTTGGGCCTCCAGGAGTGGGGAAAACGAGTCTCGGCCAATCGATCGCGGATGCCCTCGGCAGAAAATTTACTCGCATTTCCCTGGGAGGAATTCGTGACGAAGCGGAAATCCGGGGTCACCGCAGAACCTATATTGGCGCCATGCCCGGCCGGATCATCCAAGAGATTCGCAGGCTCGGAGTTCGTAACCCGGTGATGATGCTGGACGAAGTTGACAAAGTCGGATCCGACATCCGCGGCGATCCGGCCAGCGCGCTCCTCGAGGTACTTGATCCCAGGCAGAATAACAGCTTCGTGGACCGGTATCTGGATGTTCCGTTTGATTTAAGCCACGTGATTTTTATCGGCACAGCCAATTACATGGAAGGAATTCCGTCCCCGCTGCGCGACAGACTCGAGACCATCTCCGTTCCGGGGTATACCGAAGCTGAAAAGCTGAATATTGCTCAACGATATCTTGTTCCAAGACAAATCGAGGAGCACGGGTTGCGCCCTGAGCAATGCAGATTCGAAGAGGATTCGATCAAGGCGATTATTCAGGATTACACGTATGAGGCTGGAGTTCGCGACCTGGAACGAAAAATTGCCGCCGTTTGTCGAAGTATCGCTGCGGAGATCGCGCGCGGTGTTCAAGCCGACGTAACCGTTTCCGCGAATCTGGTGCGGGGAATCCTGGGAAATTCCGCCCGCAGCGAGCATGAGCAACGTTTACCACGAAGTCTTGTTGGCGTGGTAACCGGCCTTGCTTACACGCCTACAGGAGGCGACATCCTGTTCGTTGAAGCAACGAAGTATCCAGGCAAAGGCGGATTTTTGTTGACTGGCCAGGTGGGGGACGTAATGCGCGAATCGATGCAAGCAGCTTATAGTCTAGTCCGAGCTCGCGCGAAGGATCTGGGAATTAATTCTGAATTGTTCGCGCAAAATGATGTCCATATTCATGTGCCGAGTGGCGCCATCCAGAAAGATGGTCCCAGCGCCGGTGTCGCAATTGCGACTGCGCTGGCCAGCCTCTTCAGCGATTGTCCCGTTCGTAATGACCTCGCCATGACCGGAGAGATCACGTTGCGCGGAGTGGTACTCCCAATCGGCGGCCTCAAAGAAAAGAGCCTGGCGGCGCTGCGCGCAGGAATCGCAGAAATCCTGATTCCGAAGGGAAACGTAAAAGATCTCGACGATATCCCGTTGGAAGCAAAGGAGCGGATTCGTTTTCGGCCGGTCCAAACGATCGACGAAGTACTGGCGGTCGCATTGATCAGGAATACGGCGCAATCGTCGTAAATCCGAGTTCTTTTTCGGCAACAACCAACGATTCGCGACTGGCTCGCTCCGGTGGAGCGAGCCACCAAGGCAGTTCACTCTCCAACGCTCCCCTACGTCCGAACACGGTCCTACAGTTGGAAAGCGGCGGAGCCGCCGGACTGGTACGAACAAATCGAGAGCGCTTCAACGCATTCTTTGAAAGGGGCGCTGGCGTACGCATCCATTCCGCCGAGCAAATGTTGAATGCTGTCGAAGCCGTTGGCCTGGAGCCAGCTCGACGCCACAGCGCTTTGGTATCCGGTCTGGCAAACCACCACCAGCGGACTGGTAAAATCGAGTTCCGAAACCCTCGCAGCAAGCTGCGAAATCGGGATATTCCGGGAACCGGAGATCCCATTTGATTTCCATTCGCCGGTAGGTCTGACGTCGAGAATTGCAGGTTTACCTCCCCGGAATAACGTCGAATTGAGGTCGAAGACGCTCAACTGGGTAAGTTGATGTAATTCCGTGAGATCGCCAGCTTCGATATATCCGAGAACATTGTCGAACTCCGCGCGAGCCAGATCGGCTTGCGCTCCGCTCGCTTGCTCGGGCTTCTCGACAACCAGAAAAATCTGGCTGTCTTTCGACAAGAACACACCCACGGAGGCTGCAAACATGCGACTGGCCAACCCAACGTTCAAACTGCCTGGAAAATGCCCTTCAGCGAACTGTATTGCGAGCCGTACATCGACCACGACGGCCCCCGAAGCAGATCTTCTTTTAAGTTCCTCTTCCGTAACCCTCACGAGTTCCAAAGACTCGTGAGCCAACCCCTTTTGACGAAATCGTTTCAAAAACATCTTGGCCAATCTCCTTTGTTCCGCCACAGCTGTACCACGGTTCAGCGTGCTTGACCACCCTCAGCGACTTATCCGTTCGGGTGAGATTCCGCAGATCCGGGGGTCGAAGCGATTTACCTGCGCACCGGATAAAAACAAAATGCTATCAGCCCGAGGGCACAGGCGACTCCGGCAGTCAGCGCAATCCAACCCAAGCCAGCCGGCCCCGTCCTTTCATGAATCCAAGCGAAGCAGATCACGGATACGCCGATCATGCTTTTCTGGAAAATAGCCTGCACACCGAAATAGATTGCTTCCCGCCGAATCCGGCTCTGCTCGGAATCGAGATCAATCACGTCAGCCAGCAAAGCGAATGGTAAAACCGAAAAGCCTGCCACCGGTAGCCCCGCAAGCGCGACGGCGATTTGCGTCTGGAGAAGCGGCGACCCGATCGGCAGCAACCCGGCAAGTGCAATCAACGGGAAGATCAGGGCAGACGAACCCAATACAATAAGGAATCCCCGAAATTTCCCAATCCGTTTCGCCAGCCAGTTGAAAATGAAAAAGCCGATAAGGTTGAGTCCAATGAACGGCAACATCACCCAGGTGTCGGCGTCTCTCTTCAGATGGAGGATCTCATCCACCCAGCGCGGGACCAGCATCAGCAGCAGATTCAAACTGAACCAGTACAAAGTCGTCGAAATCAGCAATGGCCAAAAATTTCGGCTGCGGGCTACCTGAACGATCCAGACAAAGAGTTGCCCAAACGAATTCCGATTCTCATCCGGGTGCACAAAATGCTCGCGAACACAGAAGATGAGCGGGTAAAACGAGATCAATACGGCGATCGCTAACATCCATCCGAGGGCGATGTATCCACCACTCTGAATCACTAGACCACTCATGGCAAAAACGAGAGTGCCAACCATCGCGGCGATCGCCTGCCCGGTCGTCAGATTCAGTCGCTGGACGGTCGACCCGGCGATTTCGGGCAACAATGCAAGGTACGGCGTAACGACCAGCGCGTACCCCAGAAAATACAATTGCGTCACCATGACGGAATAAACTGTTCTAATCCATGGAACCGCTCCCACTGGTGGCGTCCAGAGCAGCAGACAAACTATCGCAAATGGGAGTGCACCAAAGAGAAGGAACGGCATTCGACGGCCTCTCCTGGTCCGGGCATTATCAGTCCAGAATGCCACGAACGGGTCTGACACGCCGTCGGTAATCCGTCCGGCAAGCAGGACGAATGAAAATACAGCGGGCGCAAGCACGCCCCCGACGACATAGCGTTCAAACAACCATTGTGAAACCACCAGGTTGGTCAGATTCATGCCTAGTCCGCCCAGGCTGTAGGTGACAAGCTGAACGGCCTTTAATTTCGGTGCGGAATTGGAAGACCGATGCATCGCTCCGCTCAGGCCGGCTCTACGAGAATTGCTCCAATCGCACCACCAGCATCGGTTCTTGAAACGCTATCACTCGACCGGTCGGATCAAATTCCAGATTCAGCGAATCGCGCACCGGCTGAGGCGCCTCTGCCGCGTGTTCTATCAAAGCGGCGATAACCGGGTCCGCGCAACCGGCCTGATTAACCCACCAGTCGAACTCAAGGCGATAGGGAACAATTCTGTGCTCGACCCACCTCAGGCGGGCTTTCGTCATCTCTTCTTGCCACTGCTCCACTGTCCGCTGCATAAAATGTGAGGGATCCCGCGTGCGCTCCCAGTAGTCGACCCAATCGAAAATCTCGGCCGATGCAGAGATCTGATCGGCCATGACAAATCGACCCTGCAACGCTAACACTCGCCGAACCTCCGACAAAAAAAGGCCCACCTCGTGAAAGTGATGCGGAGCATGCCGCGCCGTTACGAGGGTGAACTGCCCGTCCGCCAGAGGTATCTTCTCCGCCGAACCTTCCATGAACGCGCAATTGGATACCGCTTGCTCGGCTGCCAGCAGGCGGGCTTGTGCAAGCATTTTGGGGGCGATATCGATCCCAGTCATTTTCGCGACGAAACGCGCCACGGCCAATGCGGTGTGCCCAGTTCCGGTGGCTACGTCAAGGGCTTGATCAGTTTGAACCGGCCGGGCGAGCGCCAGGAGAACAGGCAGACTCGGACCTGCCCGGTGAACATCGCTAACCGCATACTTGTCCGCATTGGCGTTGAATTGATCCTTGCTGGAACGAGGGGTCATAACAAATGTCTCATCCTTGGTCGAGATGAACCAATTCAACAACGAACTCTCGTTCGTGACAAGCCACCTTCGCGAACGAGACCGGCAAACGAAATCGTCTGGGACCAATACTGCCTGGGTTTACGTAGAGAACACCGTGTCGCCGATCTATTTTGGGCTGGTGCGAGTGGCCTGAAACCACCATCGCAATGCCCGCGATCGCCGGGTTGAGGTTCAGCAGGCTCAGATCGTGGAGTACGTAAATCAGTTGATCGTTGACGGAAATCAATTCGGTCGAAGGCAGACTGGTGAACTCATTATCGACGTTGCCGCGAACCGCAACGACGGGCGCGATCGCTTCCAGGCGTTGCAGCAGGGTGCGGGGACCGACGTCGCCGGCATGCACGATAAGGTCAAACCGTTGCAGCGCTTCGGTAACTGAGTCACGCAAGAGCCCATGAGTGTCGGAAATAAGTGCGAGTGTCTTAATCGAGTCAAACCGCCGGAGTGCACCGGTATCGATGGGAATACTCTTGGTCATATTCTCAAAAGACGTCTCGGACCATCCACCGGGGCAGATCGTAAAATCGATTTCCCTTCAGTTTAACCAGCCGCCGTCAATAATATGAACCTGGCCGGTCGTATAATTCGATTCGTCCGATGCCAAATAAGTGGCAAGATGCGCGATCTCATCGGCTTCACCCAAACGCCCCATTGGCTGTCGAGCAACAAACTCGGCACGCACCTCATTCTCCTGGCGCCCCGAGGCAGCCGCCTGCGTACGGATCCGCTCATCGAGCGACGGGGTTTGCACTGTTCCCGGGCAGATCGCGTTACAGCGAATTCCCTGCCCGACGAAATCTGCAGCTACCGATTTCGTCAGCCCAATGACCGCTGCTTTGCTCAGGGAATAGGCGAATCGGTTCGGTACCCCCTTAAGACTCGAAGCAACAGACGACATGTTAATGATTGATCCGCCTCGCCGTGCCAGCATCGCGGGCATGAACGCTCGGATGAGATGGTACATGGAACGAACATTCAGGTTCAGAGCATATTCCAGCTGCTCCTCGGAAGACTGAAGTATCGTTCCGCTATGCACGACTCCGGCACAATTGAAAAGCACATCGATTGCTCCGATATCATCAGCCATGCGCTGGATGGCACTTCGATCCGTGACATCGAGGCGGCACGCCGTGACATTTGGAATCGACGACAACGCCGCTTCAGCAATATCGGTCGCGACGACTTTCGCACCCTCCCGGGCAAACATCGCTGCCGTCGCACGGCCAATCCCGTGGCCGGCAGCCGTCACCACGGCAATCTTGCCATCAAGTCGATTAGCCATTCTTCTTTTCTATTTTATTGGACATCACAGTTTAGCGTCCTGAAATGGAGTCAGGAGTTGCAGAAGGAGAAGCCCTTGCGCGACAAAATAAAGATTCACGGCTTGAATCTTAGTGCAATTGGTAAAAACTCGTAACCATCGACCAGAGGGAAATCCGAAAACCGATTCTGTCACTCCTGAACTCCCGTTCCCGCCTGGTGACCAGTTTATTGAACAATGAACCCCGAAGTCAGGACTCCCCGCAGATTCGATTTCGGCACTTCTCCCCGATTTGCGGTGGCGTCCTTGATTCTCACAGGCATTGCTCTGTTTCTGGTGCTTAGGCTGCACTTGCTCTCTGCGTTGTTGGCCGGCCTCTTGACACACGAACTGGTTCGTCTGCTGGCGCCACTGGTCGAAAAACGGCTCACCAGCAAGAGTGCCCGTCTGGTCGCATTGGCCGCACTGTCGGTTCTCACGGTTACTCTTCTTATTCTTTCAACCGTCGGAATATTCGCTTTTTTCAAAAGTGATACCGGAAATCTGCAGGCCCTTCTTGATAAAATAGACCACATCCTCACCGACGCTCGCACCAAGCTGCCGCTCTGGATCGTGGACAATTTGCCCACGAACGTGGATGCCCTGAAATCGGTTGCCGGGGGATGGGTCGACGAACATTCCAAAGAGATTCAGCAGGCTGGCAAGGAAGTCATGCATTTCTTCGTGCGCGGGTTGGTGGGCATGGTGATCGGCGCGCTGATTTCTTTGCATGCCGACCGACCGGAAGTCAGCCAGATGCGTCCGTTCGCAGCCGCTCTTCTTTTGCGCGTCTCCCGCTTAGCCCATGCTTTTCGGCAGATTATCTTTGCCCAGGTAAAAATCTCCGGTCTTAACACGATATTTACCGCGATTTTTCTGGTGGGAGTCTTTCCTGCTTTCGGGGTTCATTTGCCGCTGACCAAGACGCTCATCGCCATTACTTTCCTCGCAGGCTTGCTCCCGGTGATAGGCAACCTGATTTCGAACACTCTCATCTTCGTCGTGGGTCTCTCGCTTTCGATTTACGTCGCCCTCGTGGCCTTGGTCTTCCTGGTGGTCATTCACAAGTTGGAATATTTTCTCAACGCCAGAATCGTCGGCACACGAATACGGGCGCGCGCCTGGGAACTCTTGCTAGCCATGCTCGTCCTGGAAGTGGCCTTCGGCATAGCCGGACTCATTGCCGCGCCGATCTACTACGCGTACATCAAGAACGAACTTTCGGATGCAGGCCTGATTTAGAGCCGTGGCATTCCAGACCGCCCAATCAGTGCCCGAACCTGTCGATGCTGAACTGCATGAGATGGACCTGTCCCGCAAGCCACGTCATCACGGTCAGATAAATGACCAGTAACACGGCCGCCATCCCGAAGCCTGCTGCCGGCACCGCTAAATGTTCCCGATAGAACTTCTTAAATTCGTCTTTAGTCATGCAATCCCACCTGTGCTGCCGCCAACATGGTTTCTCTGTCTCTCCGGCAGACAACTGGCAAATTTTCGGTATCGTCCTGTTCCCCGACGCTATAGTCAACCATCGAATCGGGATTGTTTCATTTTCGAGCCCGCAAAAAAAATGACGATCCACGTCGAGACACTCCCTGACACCCTCCTATGAGCCTTCAAGCTACGGATGCAAAACCGATCGATGCCAAAGCGATTTGTCTTTTCTACGGTGTGACGTTCGCCTTGGGCTTGTCCATGTCTTTACCGCTTTGGGAAAGCGGCCAGGGATTACACCTGCCAACGGCGCGCATCCTTGTCACCGTGATGCTCTTTGCTCCGGCAGTCGGCGTTTTGATGGTCCGGCTTTTGTTCCCAAAATCAGTCGCGCCGTTCGTGCAAACGACGGGACTTGGGATCGGCCGCCGGCCGGGAAGTCTCGGATACTGGCTCTTCGGCTGGTTCGGCATGACCGCCATCGGACTCGGGGCGCCGTTTGTTGGGGCGCTTCTGGGAATGTTCCATCTCGATCTTCAAAGTTTCTCAGGGTATCATCATCTCTTGTTGCAGCGACCCGATGGCGACGCGGCATTGGCGCGATTTTCCGTGCAAACTTTGGTCCTCATTCAATTGGGATCGCTCCTTATCGCGCCTGGAATAAATGCCATCTTCGCATTTGGCGAAGAATGGGGATGGCGCGGATTCCTGTTACCAAAGCTCTTGCCGTTAGGTCAATGGCCGGCGCTCATCTTGACGGGAACTTTGTGGGGAATCTGGTATTCGCCGGTGGTTTTGCTCGGCTACAATTATCCGCTTCATCCGAAGTTCGGCGTTCTTCTCATGACCATTTTCTGCGTCATCTTCGGCGTTCTTCTCGGATGGCTCCGCTTGGCGACAGGAAGTGTCTGGCCCGCAGCGATCGGCCATGGTGCGCTCAATGCCGTCGGCGGATTCTCCTACGTCGTGGCCGATGTGAACCAGACGATCGATACCGCACACTTCACAATTTTGGGTTGGACGGGCTGGATCCTGCCTCTGCTGGTCATCCTTCTCCTGGTCGTCTTGAAGCGACTTCCCGTGGCCGAACCAAGATGAATTGGTAGTTTGCCCAAGCAACGCTCGTACCCACTACCAGGGATAGAAGACCACCGGCGGACCGTACGGGGCAAAATAAGGGCCGTACGGATCGTAGACGATAATCCTTCTTCTGTATCGGTTTCTAATGGAGACTCTGTGCATTCTGTGGTGCGCTTGCTGACTCGCGGTCCTGTGTAGTCTTGACCGACGGGAAGACACCCGCGCAGTCGACGTCCTGGCACCAGAGACTTCGTGTATTTTTGCTTCCTCGTACGCATCGATCGAGGATTTCAATTTTGGATCAAGCTTTCGCATTCGAGACGCCACGGTGACGTAGTACGCACGGAGATAAGCACGGCGAGAGGCGGAATTCGAACTATCTCTTGCCCGTTTCAGCAGGGATGCGGCCCGCGGATTGCCCATCGCCAAAGATCGAATCTCGTCGAATCGTCGATCTTTTGGAAATTCGGGCGTAGGCGACTCGGGGGTCGATGACAAATTCGACGGCGCCCCAACCGGTGGACTGGCCGGAAGTTCGCCCGATTCCGGCAGTAAACCTGGCTCAGCAGTCGACGGAACGGCCTCAGACGTTGGAAGAGCAGGTTCCTCTGTTTCGCTGGTGTTCAGGCTCGGAGATGGCGATTTCGACGGAGTATTTTCAGCGTTGGCCACCGCTAAAGCCGTCATCAGAACGAGCGAGATGATTGCGTGCCGTTTCATGCTTCCGGACGAGTTATTTGCAGCACTTTGCCGGATTTCTCCGCCGACCGCAAGACACGGATCCGTGTAACGAGACTTCCCAGCCCGCGCTTGATCCCTCTTAGCGGACTGCAGCACTATGTGCAACGTTGAAGACAGCAAGCTATGCCTGATGAAAGATTGATCTTACAAGAGTACGACCGGTATATCAGCGGACTTTTCGCATCAGAAGATGATGCGCTCAAGTCCGCCCGGGCGGAAATGCAGCGGGAAGGAATGCCCGAGATAAACGTTTCCGCCAGCGAGGGCAAAGTGTTGCACCTCCTGGCGCGCATCATCGGCGCCAAGCGCATTTTGGAGATTGGCACTCTGGGCGCCTACAGCACGATCTGGCTGGCGCGTGCTTTGCCGCCGGATGGGAAATTGATCACCCTGGAGATCAACCCACGATATGCCGAGGTTGCGCGACGCAACCTCCAGAGCGCTCATCTGTCGCCCAAGGTGACCGTCAAAGTAGGCCCCGCTCTCGAGTCTCTCTCCCACTTGCAGACCGCCGGGGAAGCGCCGTTCGATCTGGTTTTTATCGACGCCGATAAAGAGGGCTACCCGAAATATCTGCAGAAAGCATTGCCGCTTCTCCGTGAAGGCGGGTTGGTCCTGGCCGATAACGCCTTGCCGGACGCAGTCCTGGATCCGAAAACGGACCATGGAATCAAGCGTTTCAATGCCGAACTGAGCGCCCACCCTGATTTGATCTCCGTCTTGGTGCCGGTGTTGCGCAGCCGGGGTATCGACGGGCTGACGATTTCGGCGAAACAAAAACTTTAGGTCCCGGTCGATTATATAATTCTTCAATGTTTGTCAAATCGTCTGTGGAGGATCTAAAAGGTAACTCTGGTCTCGCTGACCAAGCATCCCAGATTTGCCGGCGATAGCCGCTTTATTTCGGATCGTGAATTATCTGGCGGTCGGCAACGCCATTTAAATCATCTTCCCCCGACCGAGGACTCCCAACCAACTATCTCAT
>DATHPZ010000095.1:0-13536 GCA_035483355.1 Chthoniobacterales bacterium
GGCTACCTGTAAAGTTGCAACACTGCCGCATGCTTGGCCTTTGCGGATCATATGAATCGCCTCGTAGGCGGAGATTGTACGCCAAGCTCCCCAGAACTTCCTGGGTAAACAACTCCGGATTGCCTCGAGAAATCATCAAAGTCGACTGTTGGCAGCGGGTTCGGTTGGTTGAAGGACTTAGCGCAAAGTCTTCTCATACGGTAGACGGCGTCAAGGTTTTAAAGCGGCTTCGGTAGGTGGAACGCCGGGCTCCTGTAGCCCCTGCGGGGCAAAGACCATCCCAAACTGCCGTTATTTAGTGCCACTAGCGAACCTCAAATTCCCTCTGACAACTGACTACCGACAACCGACAACCGACAACTGATTGGAGTGCCATCATCCCCAGCCGATATACCGTGCGATGTAGGGCCCGAATCGTGCCACGCTTCCGCGCTGAGGAGTATCGACGGATATGTAGCCCTGATTACTGACGAAGCGTCCCGTTCCGGTGTCAAAGATCATTACACCAAGGAGTTGCAAATTGCTGTAGGTGTTACCCTTGAGTCCGTGAGAAAAGAAACTGGCGGTCGTCTCCGAGTTAATCAGTTTTGGCCAAAGGTCTTGCACCTCGCCCGGGAATATCTTTGAAGTCTCGACCGCCAAAAACTTTGGTTCTGCTCCAAAGCGCGACGCGTGTTTCGCCCAATAAGCCCTGGCTCGTCCCTCCGCCAGTCGAATTTCATTTGGGGTCGGAAAACAAGTATCGATCGCAAAATTTCGATGATCGATTCTCTCCGCCTGGAGTGGCGAAAGCATCGTGAGCGAGAAAGTAAAAAGAAGATAGATCCGACTCATAAGGATTGCCCTACGACCATGGGTCGTCGATTGATCAGTTGGATGCAAATTTTGACTGTTCTACTTGGGAATTAAAACCAGGATAAAAGCGGTCCCGCCGACCGCGGTTTGCTCGGGATTCTCAGCCTCCTCCCAAGAGTTCGCGCATCTTGGCAAAGTGCGACCGAGCGGTTACTTCGCCGGCTGGTTTATTTGTCAATTCGTGAAAGTTAACTATTTCGGTGAAGCGTGAATCCAAGTCTTTCAAAAAGGAACTGGGATGACAGGGAGTCGGACTGCCATACCTCAGGCGGTTAGTGCAATGCGTGACGGTCAGGTTGCGCTTCGCCCGGGTAATCCCGACGTAAAAAAGACGCCGTTCCTCGTCCAGGTTACCTTCGAGCTTGGATCGGTTGTGAGGCAGAAGGCCCTCTTCCAGGCCAATCAAGAAGACCTGGGCAAATTCGAGTCCTTTCGCGGCGTGAAACGTGATCAGCGTCACTCCGTCCGCGCTCTTATCGGGCTCTTCTTCGTGTTCCCGATCCAGAGCCGTCTCGGCCAGGAAACCGGGTAACCCGTCGGTCGATCTTGTTTGATAGTCTGAAATGGCGCGAATCAGTTCCCGAACGTTTTCTTCGCGGTTAAGCGATTCTTCGGGAGTCTTGCAGCCACGCCGTAGATCCTGGAAATAGTCGATCTGGAGCAGCAATTCTTCGATTGTTTTGGCAAAATTGGTGAGCGGTTGAACGAGCTTAGTCTCATATTCGTCGATCAGTTCCGTGAACTTACGGATCGCGTCGCGAGTTCGCTGAGCCGGCAGTCGTTGGAATTCCTCTGAGACCAGGGTCTCAAAGACGCTCTGCTTACTCTTGTTACTCTCCTGAATAGCTAACTCAATCGTAGAAGCTCCTATCCCTCGGACGGGAGTATTAATAATCCGCAACAGACACACGTCATCCTGTGGGTTAACTAGACACGACAAATAGGCCAGCAAATCTTTCACTTCGCGCCGCTCGAAAAAGCTGCGGCCCCCGACGACTCGGTAAGGGATATGGAGACGTCGCAAGTTCTCTTCGACTAAACGCGATTGGGCGTTCATGCGAAAAATCACTGCGAATTCCGCCCAGTGACATTGTTCAGCTAGCTGCTGTTTCTGTATTTCGCTGACGACATAGCTGGCTTCTTCCCGATCGTCTGGCGTCGCAACGAGGCGGATCGGTTGGCCGTCGCCGTTCTCGCACCAGAGCGATTTTGGCCGTCGCCGCGGGTTATGCCGGATGATGCTGTTCGCGGCGCCGAGGATCGCGTTAGTGCTGCGATAGTTTTGTTCGAGTTTAACTATCTTAGGATGCGGGAAGTAGTGTTCAAACTCGAGGATGTTCGACACCTCGGCCCCGCGCCACCCGTAGATACTTTGATCATCGTCACCAACCACACACACGTTGCGGTGCGTTCCCCCAAGTTGCCGCACTAAATCGAATTGCAGGCGGTTGGTATCCTGAAATTCGTCCACCATGACATACTCATAGCGATTCTCCCATTTGCTCCGGACGTCAGGATATTCGTCTAATAATTGCACGGCCAGGATCAGAAGATCGTCGAAGTCCACTGCATTAAAGGTCTTCAATTCTTCCTGATAACGCTGGAAGACGGCCGAGGCCAAAGTTTGCTCAGAAGGGAGGATTTTCCGACGCTGATTTTTGGCTTGGCTAATAAAGCTCCGCGCCAGATTCGGATCCAACTTTTCCTGCGCTGCGGCCAACCGCGTAATGATCTTGCGGATCAATCCCAATTGGTCGGATTCATCGTAAATAGAAAAGTTAGTCTTATAACCGAGCTTCTCGATATCCTGGCGAAGGATTCGCACGCACAGTGCGTGAAAGGTGCAGATAGTTAGCTTGGAACCCTTGCCGTTCTCCCGCCAAGTCGCCACCCGACTGCGCATCTCGTTGGAAGCTTTGTTTGTAAACGTGACAGCGAGAATCTTCTCTGCGGAAACTCCTTCGCTCAGGAGGTAAGCGATTCGGGCGGTGATAACGCGGGTTTTACCGGTCCCTGCGCCCGCCAGGATCAGAACAGGTCCCCGGGTTGCCCTGACCGCTTCGAGTTGCTGAGGGTTCAGATCAAAAAGTCGCACGTGTGGAGAGCGTATCGGCGGGTGGGCGTGTCGGCGTAAGTGGTCAGCGATCCTTCACCGGTTTGCACGAATAAGCAAATCGAGAGCTCCGCTGGTCGCCCCGAACGCCGACCGTCAGCCGCCTCAACCCTGCTTCGAAGCGGCTGCGTACTGCTCGGCGGCGTAATCCCAGTTGATCACATTCCAGAACGCTTTCACGTATTCCGGACGGCGGTTCTGGTACTTCAGATAGTAAGCGTGCTCCCAAACGTCGATGCCAACGATCGGGATTTGTTTGGCCTCGGGGTTCGAGATTGGACAGTCCTGATTGGGTGTCTTGGTGATCGCGAGTTTTTTACCGTCTGTCACGAGCCAAGCCCAGCCGCTCCCGAATACTGTCGTAGCAGCTTCGTCAAATTTTGTTTGGAACGCCGGATAGCCGCCGAATGTTTCGTCGATCGCCTTGGCGAGTTCGCCGCTCGGCTTGCCCCCGTCATTTTTTTTCAGGATTTTCCAGAAAAAGGAATGATTGTACTGGCCGCCGGCGTTGTTGCGCACTGCGGTCCGGATATGCTCGGGAATTTTGTCCAAGTTCAGCAATAGATCGTCGAGGGTCATTTTTTGGACCGATTCCGGAGCCTGCGCGAGTGCCTTATTCAGATTTTCGACGTAGGCGCCATTGTGTTTGTCGTGATGAATCTGCATCGTCTGCGCGTCGATGTACGGTTCCAGCGCGTCGTAAGGATAACCGAGTTCAGGTAGTTTAAAGGGGTATGCCGAGCTGCTGGCACTTGCATCGGAAGCCGCTCCCTCAAGAAAGGAGGGAGCTACGGCTAAAGCACCGGCGGTCAGGGCAACGGCTTTGATTGCTTCGCGTCGCGTCATCATAGATCCTATTGTACATTCAAAGAATGCCGTAGCCACTTTTGAAGCGAACTGGTGGCCGTTTTTCGGCATTTGCTGTTAAGGTTTGATCACCGGGCCCGCACCCCTTATAATATCCGACTCTTTTTATGAAGACCTCTACCGCCACTGAACCCGCCACGACACGTCCGGCCTCCACGCGAGGCGAAACGATGAATGGTGCCGAGATCCTCGTCGCCGCCATGGAGAGAGAGGGCGTAGAGGTAATTTTCGCTTATCCGGGCGGCGCCAGCATGCCGATTCATCAGGCCCTGACGCGGTCTACCAAAATCCGGACCATTCTTCCCCGGCACGAGCAAGGTGGAAGCTTTGCCGCCGAGGGATACGCCCGGGCTACGGGGAACCCGGGTGTTTGCATGGCTACTTCCGGGCCCGGAGCGACCAACCTGGTGACAGGAATTGCGGACGCCTTCATGGACTCAATTCCGATTGTCGCGATTACCGGCCAAGTCCCGCAGGAGATGATTGGACGCGGCGCTTTCCAGGAAACGGACGTGTTCGGGATGACGTTGCCGGTGGTCAAGCACAGTTATCTCGTGATGGATATCCACGAAATTCCGCGGGTGGTGAAAGAAGCGTTTCATATCGCCAGGACGGGTCGGCCCGGTCCGGTGCTGATCGACATTCCAAAGAACATTCAGAACCAGCTGGCTCAGCCGGTTTTCCCGAGCGAGTTGACCTTGCGTGGATACCAACTACCGCCCAAGGCGGATCCGGTGGCACTGAATGAAATCATCGGGCTGATCAAATCGGCAAAAAGGCCGATGATTTACGCCGGAGGCGGGATCATTTCCGGGAATGCAGCGGATGAACTCCTCGAGTTCGCCGAGCGAAGCCAGATCCCGGTGGCCACAACGCTGATGGGGATCGGCGGTTTTCCGGAAAAGCATCCGCTCTCCCTGAAATGGCTTGGGATGCATGGAACGGTTTATGCCAACTGTGCGGTCAATGAATCGGATCTTTTACTTGCCTTGGGAGTTCGCTTCGACGACCGGGTCACCGGTAAGGTCGAGAAATTTGCGGAGCATGGCACGATCGTTCACATCGACATCGATTTTGCGGAGCTGAACAAGAACAAGGTGGTCAAATTGCCGGTGCTCAGCGATATCAAATTCGCTCTCGGCGAATTGAACCGCCTGCTTGCGGCAGGGGGGTATCAGCGCAGTTCAAAGCAATTCGACCATTTTCCGGACTGGCTCGAAAAGATTCACGGGTGGAAAAAGCGGTATCCGATGGATTTCAAGGACACGGACGAGGCGATTTTACCGCAGCACGTGATCAGGCTCCTGTATGAGCTGACAGACGGCGACGCGATCATTACGACCGGCGTCGGACAGCACCAGATGTGGGCAGGCCAATATTATGACTTTAGCGAACCGCGACAGTTTCTCACGTCCGCCGGGCTAGGCGCCATGGGATTCGGGTTCCCTGCTGCGCTGGGAGCGAAAGTGGCGTTTCCGAATCGCCAGGTCATTGACATTGACGGCGACGGTTCGTTCTTGATGAACGTCCAGGAACTAGCCTGCGCCCATGTGGAAGGGATCGCCGCCAAGGTCATCATCATCAACAACCAGCATCTTGGCATGGTGGTGCAGTGGGAAGATCGGTTTTACAACTCCAATCGGGGTCATACATTCCTGGGCGATCCGCGAGATCGAGAGCGAATCTATCCTGATTATGTCGAGCTCTGTCGTGGATTCGGAGTCAAGTGCGAGCGCGTGATCGAAAAGAAAGACTTGCACGGGGCCCTGCAGCGCATGTTGGATTCGGACGAATGCTATGTCCTCGATGTCATGACTCCGTTCACCGAACACGTAATGCCTATGATCCCATCTGGGAAAACCTATCGGGACATCATCATTGACGAGCGGCACGGCAAGTTTGAGGGGTAGAAATTCGCGACCGTCGCAGGAATTGCAGGAGTCAGGGGTTGCAGGATGCGACCACTGATTTCCTGTTCGTCGCCCTTCGGAGTTCGCAGATTCCTTCCGAAGGTGGTTTGACCAACCTCCGAAAGCCCCTGAACTCCTGCTCGTGAACTCTTGACTCAACGTTCCATGGAAGAAAACGATCTTCTTGCCTTCCGCCGTCAGAAGCTCCAGCAATTGCTCGAGCAGAAGGTGGACCCGTTTGGAGGCCGGTTCGATGTCTCCGGTGCCCTTGGTGAAGTCCGGCAAGCTTTTGCAGAAGGCGAGCAGGTTCGCGTGGCGGGTCGGATCACAGCCCATCGCAATATGGGCAAGAGCCAGTTCCTTGATCTCAGCGATCTGAGTGGTCGCCTGCAGGTCTATCTGAATCTGAAAGAGTTGCCGGTTGAACAAGCCGGAATTTTTCAACTGGTGGACATTGGCGATTTTCTTGGAGTCCAAGGGGAGTGCTTTGTCACGAAGAGCGGAGAACCGACGGTTCGGGTCGATAAATTTCAAATTCTGTCGAAAACGTTACGACCGCTGCCGGATAAGTGGCATGGGATCAGTGACATCGAGATTCGCAACCGGCAACGCTACCTCGACTTGATCGCGAATCCGGCGTCACGCGATATATTTCTCACCAGAAGCCGGATCATCCGCGAGATCCGCCAATACCTGGACGAACGAGGTTTTCTGGAGGTCGAGACCCCGATGATGCAGCCGGTTGCAGGAGGGGCCGCAGCCCAGCCATTCAAGACTCATCACAAGGCGCTGGACATGGATCTTTTTCTCCGGATCGCCCCGGAGCTTTATTTGAAACGGTTGTTGGTAGGCGGCTTTACGAAAGTGTTTGAACTGAATCGCAACTTTCGGAATGAAGGGATCTCCCGGCGGCACAATCCGGAGTTTACAATGCTGGAGGTCTATTGGGCCTACGCCGATTTTGAGGTGATGGCAAATCTGGTCGAAGATATGATCTGTGCTCTGGCTGAGCGCGTGACAGGGTCTCTTCTGATCGCGCACAAGGATAGTGCGGGAAACGTCAAACGAAGGATCAATCTATCGCGGCCCTGGAGCCGGGCTCGTTATGAAGAGCTGATTCGGCAGGTGGACCATGCCTGGTATGAGCGCAGTCATGCTCAGAAGCTGACGCGTTGTCAGGAACTGGGGGTGGAAGTGCACCCTGGGATGCAGGAGTTTGAGGTTACTCAGCAGGTGTTCGAGAAGCTCGTCGAAGAGCGGACCGTCGATCCTCTTTTTGTTACGCACCTGCCGGTGGAACTGGTTCCATTAGCGAAGCAGAATGTGGAGAATCCAGACCTGGTCGATGTTTACGAACTGATCATCAACGGTCAGGAGATATCCCCCGGATATTCGGAATTGAACGACCCGGTCGTTCAACGCCGAAGGCTCCTGGAGCAGGTTGGTGAGGAAATTCAGAATCTAGACGAAGATTTTCTGCTGGCGCTGGAACATGGTATGCCGCCCGCAGGTGGGATTGGGGTAGGTATTGATCGACTGGTGATGACACTTACCGGTGCGGATTCGATTCGAGAGGTCATTCTGTTTCCGCATCTGAAACCAAAATCGCAGGAATGACCACCACTTCGGCAGTCCCAACGATTCCGGAGGTTCCGCCCCAAGCAACGAATTCTTTCCGGTTCAGTTTATTCAACGCCGTGAATTTCCAAATCACGCTTGGCGCGCCGATGATCTTGTACGCGAAGGCCTTGGGAGGTAGCGCGACCACCATCGGGATTGTCGCTTCGCTTGCGCCGCTCATGACCGTACTTCAGCTCCCGACGGCTTATTTTATTCCTAAAGTCGGTTACAAAGGATTCGTCTTGTTCGGATGGTCGATTCGAGCGGTTTTGCTGTTCATCCTGGCGCTGCTGCCGTTACTCGTTTTTCTACCTTCGACGGTGCAGGTGGAGTTGATGCTCACGTGTTTGTTCCTGTTTAACGTCGTTCGAGGTATTTCGACCGGGGCCTGGCTTCCGTGGCTGACCGCGCTTGTCCCGGCGAATGCCCGCAGCACCTTTCTCCGTTTTGATCAACTCCATATGCAATGCGGCGGGATGCTCGCCGTCGCCATTTCCACCCTGGTCCTCTGGTCCGGCGGTCAGTCTTGGCAATTCGCTCTGCTCTTTGCCATCAGCGGGTTGGCCGGGATGATGAGCCTTCATTTTGTGCGTAAAATTCCGGATATCGAGATCGGCGAACAAGCCAAGTCCTCAGGCCAACCGGTTCCGTGGTTGGAAATATTGAAGTATCCTCCTTTTACCAAGTTGCTGATTTTTAACGTCGTCTACAACTGGGTCGTGGGCGGGCTCGCCGCGTTTGTGATTGCCTTTCTTGAAGGGAGGGCGGGATACACCGCGGGACAAGTCCTTGCCGTAAGTCTGGCCGCATCGGTTGGAGCGTTCGCAAGTGTTCCATTCTTTGGTCTCGTTCTGGAACGGACCGGTAGCAAGCCGCTCTTGAGGCTGGCCATGACGCTTTATCTCATCGGCATCCTTTTCTGGGTTGTCGTCACCAGCGGAATCGTTCCTGCACACTATCTTCTCGTCGGATTAAATTATCTTATTCTTGGTATCGCCGGCGGGCTGTTTTCGATCGCCAACACGCGCATCGCAATGGACACCATGCCGGTGATGGGCCGGAATCATTTTTTCGCGTTGTTCACCGTTTTTGCCTCGCTGAGCCTCGGGCTGGCGCCGATTTTTTGGGGTGTCTTTCTCGACACGTTGGGGAAAAACGAGTTTTCGATCGGATTTTTCCAGGTCAATCGATTCAGTACTTACTTCGGTTTACTTTCCCTGCTGGGGATCGTCACGTTTTTCCTGGCCAAGCCACTTGTCGAAAAGAAAGGGAAACCGTTCGATACCGCCGTTCGCGATGTCGTCATTCTGGCCCGGTTGAAGCTTTATGGCAGATTCTTCAACCGATAAAACTGTCGAGAGTTCTTTTCGGCCGGTGCCAGGGAAAATCCGCTTGCCATTCACGTATTTTCTCGCGCTGCGCTATTTAAAGCCGAAGCGCACGTTTCTATCGCTGATCACGTTGATCTCGATTTTTGGGGTGGTGCTCGGGATCAGCGTGTTGATCATTGTGATCTCGGTAATGACCGGGTTTGAACGCGAACTTCAGCGGAAGATCATCGGTTTTGACGCCGACGTGCTGATCAGCGGCAACGAAGTCATGAATAATTGGCGGGAGATCCTGGATCGCACCAGGAAAGCCCAGGGCGTCGTCGCCGCCGCGCCGTTTGCGCAAGGCCGAGTCGTCGTTCAATTCCAAAATCATCGTGCCGTTCCCTGGTTGCGCGGGATCGATCCGGAACTGGAACAGTCGGTTGCGAATTTGAAGCAATTCCTGGTGGCCGGCGAGTTCGATCTAAGCGGAGACAACGGTATCATCGGGTCGGAATTGGCCTCGACGCTTGGCGTCAGCATCGGGGACACCGTCGAAATCTATTCGCCGCACGACATGGGAGAACTCCAGAAAGCTCTCGATGAGGCCGAAGGCAAGCCGGACAATCATCAGCAGCTGAAACGGGTGCGCGAACTTATTCTCCCGATGGACATCACCATCACCGGGATGTTCAACTCCGGCCGGTACGCCTACGATTCCGATTACATCATTGTGCCATTGCACATCATGCAGGAAGCGTACAGCCTCGGTGGCGGTGTCCATGGAATTGCGGTTCGGACCAGCGACCCGTTTACCGCGGACAAAGTGCGGGACCGCCTCAACCGGTTTATTGAACCACCGTTCCAAGCGGTCACCTGGATCGATCAGAATCGGGAGCTTTTCGACGCAATTCGCATCGAGCGTACCACGATGTTCTTTGTTTTAATTTTCGTGGTGATCGTCGCAGCTTTTGGAATCATGAGCACCTTGATCACCTCGACGGTGCAAAAGACTCGCGAGATCGGCTTGCTGAAAGCGCTCGGAGCCCAAATGACCCAAATCATGTGGATCTTTCTCGCCCAGGGTATGATCGTCGGTTTTTTTGGTACTTTGATCGGACTCTCCAGCGGAATTGCTCTGGTCCAATATCGAAACCAGGTCCGCGATTTTTTGGCCGCAACGTTCCATATCGAACTGTTCCCGGCGGCTGTTTACCAATTTTCGGAGATCCCGGCCGAGATTGTGCCGCGGGATGTCTTTGTCATCTGCGTTAGTGGCTTTCTGATCTGTTCCATCGCTGCCCTGGTGCCGGCGTATTTCGCGGCTCGGCTGGATCCGGTCAAGGCGCTGAGGTTTGAGTAGACTGCCTTGGAATCTCGCGAGCGTGTTGCCACGCGATTCCCGGGCTAGCGGCTTGACTTTGGGCTAATTCTCTTCTCATCTAACGAGTAGGCAGAATAAGTGCCTGGTTGGCCGCAGACGCATGAGAGCAGCGATATCAGACTGGGAGCAATTCGCTTATCGCTACGGGGAATCGGATGCCGAAGAGTTTTCCCTCAGCCAGCTTAATCCCGGTGATATTCTTCGAGTCGTCACGGAACACACGAACTATCTCTTTACCGTGATCGACAATCACGAAGCGCGCTTGCAATGTTCGCGGTCGGATCGACCCTCAGGCAGCGTCAGGATTTCAGGGTGCGGCTTTGGTTTCTCGCATGCATTCAAGCCCGGACATCTCTTCTGTGGCGGCCGGATGGAGTTCACCTTCTTACAAAACGAAAAGCTGACTCGCTACCGGACGACTTCGATTCGGGCGATCGTTCATCACCAGCAAAGAGTCTGAGAGATCCCGTGTGGGCGAGCCTGGAGAACTGCTCACTGCAGGATAACTAACTTGGTTCGCTCTGGCAAAGCCTGGGAAGGAAGCCTACAGGACCTGGTAGGGATCGACGTCGACCGAGACATGCACTTCGTCCGGAAATGTCAATTTCTGAATGACCGAACGGACGATGCCGCCGAGACGGCGAATGGCTTTTGCCCGAAGGAGGATCTGGTACCGGTAAAATCCTTTGGATCGTTCGATTGGTGCCGGCACCACCGGGTGGATAGTTACGCTCGGGTCCGGTTTTTCACTGATCCGGCGGTGGATCGTTTCAGCGGTGAACTCCGCAAGCCTTTGATGCTCGGAGCGAATATGAATCATGAGCAGATGAAGAAAAGGGGGATATTCGCATCGCTCCCGGAAATCAATTTCCTGCTCCCAGAATCCCTCGAAATTGTGGTGGCGCGCGAACTGGATCGATGGACTGAAAGGGGTGGAACTCTGGACGAAAACTTCTCCAGCCATGTCGCCTCGACCGGCGCGACCGGCGACCTGGGTCAACAACTGAAAGGTCCGTTCTCCGGCCCGGAAATCGGGCATATGCAAGCCAACATCCGCGTTGATGATGCCTACCAGCGTGACGTTTGGAAAATCGAGGCCCTTGGCAATCATCTGCGTGCCGACTAAAACGTCGATTTTACCGGTTCGAAACGCCTGCAACGTCTCGCGATAGGCGTCTTTGCGTGCCATCGAGTCAGCGTCCATTCTGGCGACTGTGGCGGACGGAAAAAGCTTACGAACGGTGCCTTCGATTTTCTCGGTTCCATACCCTGCGTAGCGAATCGACGGATCAGAGCATTTCGGGCATTTTTTTGGAGCGAGCGCGGTATGGCCGCACAGATGGCATTTAAGCCGATTTTCACCTTGGTGAAAGGTGAGCGCGACACTGCAATTCGGACATTCGCAGACAAAGCCACATTGATTGCAGACCAGGGAAGTGGCGAATCCGCGTCTGTTGAGAAATAAAATTGTCTGCTCCTTCGCGGCCAATCGGGCCTCGATGGCGTTCGCGAGGTTGCCCGAGATCAACGGCACATGCTTCTGCTTGAGGTACTCTTGCCGCAAGTCGATCACGCGGATCAACGGAAGTTGTCGGTCATCTACCCGGGAGGTCAAACAGGCGAGTCGATATTTTCCTGTTTTGGCGTTCTGATAGCTCTCCAGGGAGGGGGTCGCGCTGCCGAGCAGAATTGCGCATCGATCGATCTGAGCGCGGACGACGGCCAGATCACGCGCGTGATACCGCGGCGCTTCCTCTTGTTTATAAGAGGTCTCGTGCTCTTCATCGACGACGATCAACCCAAGACGCCCAACGGGCGCAAAGACGGCGCTGCGGGCGCCTATTGCGACGCGTGCTCTTCCGCTGTTGAGTTTGTGCCATTCATCGTGACGCTCTCCCGCCGAAAGATGGCTGTGGAGCACAGCGATCAGGTCCACTTGGAAACGCATCTTGAAGCGCTCAACCGTTTGTGGCGTCAAGGCAATCTCCGGAACGAGCACCAGAGCGCCAAGGTCCTGATGGAGGCAATGATCGATTGCCTGAAGATAAACCTCTGTTTTGCCGCTTCCAGTGACTCCGTGAAGAAGGATTGGGCGGTTGTCTCTGGCGTCCACCGATTGAACGACCATCTTCAGCGCTTCTTTTTGATCCGTATTCAGTTGGAGAGCCACACTTGGGACGAACCGGTCGTTCGCGTACGGGTCACGGTCTGCCGTTTCGAGCTCCAGCCGGAGCAGACCGCGGTCGACTAGTTGCTGAATCGTACGGTCTGTCGTCGCCGCACGCTGTTGCAGTTCCCTCCAACGGATTGGTTCGGCCACCTCAATGACAAATCGCAACACTTGCGCCTGACGAGGGGCTTTGTCCTCAAGCTTCGTGAGCTCGGTTTCTGAAATTTCGCGGTCGACCGAAACAGTCCGCTCACGCTTGAACCCAAGCTTTGCTTTTCTGATGACCTCGGGCAAAAGGGATCGGATGGCCGACTCCACCGGACAGCAATAGTATTCGGCCATCCAGCGCGCCAACGCCAACAGCGATTTGTTCAGAATTGGGCTCTCCGAAATCAGCGACGATATAATTTTTGGCTCTGGTACAGACGGTGTATCGACGAGGGCGACAACCGTTGCTAATATTTCGCGTGAACGTAGCGGAACTTTCACCCGAGAGCCGATGTGAACTTTGCCCGCCCACGACGGAGGAATGGAGTAATCCAGTTCTTTATTCGTGGGGTCATCGGTGATGACTCGCGCGTAATTCTGCATGTTTGGTTGTGGTAGTCTAATGGCTTTACATCAAAGTCAAAATCGGAACAGTTCATTTGGAAGAGCAGGTCTGTTTTTGCTGAAGATCGCGCTTGTCCTTGTCCTCTCGTGCGCAGCGGCAGTGGCCTACCTGGTGATTCGATCGCGCGATCCGGTCTATGTCCTGCGCGAGCTGAAGGATTGGACCGACTACCGACGGTTTGATTCGCTCATCGTCAAGGTGGCCCGAGAATACAATCTTGATCCGCGTCTGATTAAAGCTGTGGTCTGGAGAGAAAGCCGGTTTCAGGCGGACATGACCGGCCGTAACGGCGAGCGCGGTCTGATGCAGGTTTCAGAAATCGCCGCGCGAGACTGGGCGGCTGCAAAAGGGGTGCGGGACCTGCGTCCGGAACAGATGCTGACTCCGGAAATGAACTTGGAGATCGGAACTTGGTATCTTAGCAAGGCGGTTCAACGGTGGAACTCTGAAGATAACGCCGTTCCGTTTGCGCTGGCCGAATATAACGCCGGCAAAAGCAGGGTAGATCGCTGGATTCGCACGGCCTTGCAGAAGAAAAAAGGGCAACCGGTGACCGCTGAAACCTTCCAGGACAGCATCGATTTTCCGTCCACGGCGCGTTATGTGAGAGCGATCTTGGCACGGTACGACTTTTACAAGCGGCGCGGACCGTTGTTGGTGGGGGATCCTGGGCCGTCATACTAGAAGAAAATTT
>DATHPZ010000096.1:0-9228 GCA_035483355.1 Chthoniobacterales bacterium
ATCTCCGTCGAGATCGGCCAGGGATCGTTGTGGTACAGGCTATGCACCAACGGGGCAAAGGATTGGATGTCTGTCGCCAATCGAGGAAAAAAGAAGATCGTTCGGCGATTCGGAACTGCAAAGTAGCAGTCGGGTCCGAGCAAATCTGCATAGCGGTTGCCGAGATCCGGCAAAAGCAGGATTGAAGACAACGTGGGATCAGAACTCTCGGCGCGGAGGGCGGTAATCACTTCATGGGAGTCTCTGATGATTGCCGGCCTGACCATTCTGAGAAGCCGACGCGCCTGATCGAGTGTCTCTCGGGTCGGCGCGGATCGGTCCTGTTCCACCACTTCCTGTGGCTTGGCAGGGGCAAGCGTCTCGCTGTCGACCACTCGGTAATACGCCAGAACGGTTTCCTTTGTTCCTTCGATGGGTATGGTGATGGGCGACCGGTAGAAATAAGGGTCCAGGATCACGACAAATTGATCGGCGTTTGCTGGAAGCACCGCGGCGACCGTCAAGAAGAACTGCAGCACTATTCGGCGGTTGAATTTGCAGTTTCCTGCCTCTCGCGTACTTCTATTCAGCATCATGATATCCTTTCTCGATGGCGAACTTGTTGAGGCGTTGCCGACGCAGGTAGTCATCTCCGTTCAGGGCGTTGGATACCTCGTTCAAATCCCGCTCTCAAGCTTTGAGCATTTACCGGCGGTCGGAGGTCGCTTGAAATTGTTGATTCATTTCGTTGTGCGAGAGGACGCCCACTTGCTGTTTGGATTTGTCACCGCGGCTGAGCGTGATCTATTTCGTCTTCTTGTTCAACATGTCACGGGTGTGGGACCAAAGCTCGCGTTAGCCGTGCTAAGTGGGATGAGTGTCGGCCAGTTCAAGGCCGCCGTGGTGAACGGGGATACCAACGCGTTGTCGAAAATCAGCGGGCTCGGTAAGAAAACCGCCGAAAGAATTATCTTAGAATTGAAAGACAAGGTTGGAGTCGCTGCGGCCTGGGAGTTGGCTGCTTCCGGTCGGAACGATCAACAAACCAAGGGGAACGATGCAGTTCTTGCGCTCCTTTCTTTGGGTTTTAAACAAGTTGAAGCGCAAAAAACCGTGCGCGAGATTTTTTCCCGGGCGAAAACGGAAGAGATCGATACCGAAGAACTGGTTCGCCGCGCGCTCAAGTTGTTAGCGTAGGAGAATAAATGGATTACTCCGTCGCTCTAGAGCGCATTCAACGCGTTCGCGAACGATTTCCCGAAAAAGGATTGTTCGCGCACAAGGAGTGGCTGATCTCGCCGCAACCATTTTTGATCAGTGCGCAATTTGCGGACGAACTGGAACGGCTCGGGCATTGGTTGCTCAAATTTGTCAAAGCGTCCAATTTGCTCTATCACCTCAGCGTAAAAGGTAAACAGCCTCCTTGGATTGCGGGCTACCTGGATGCGGGAAAACCGGCCGGGCTAGTCGACGTTTCCAGAAGGTTTCGTTGGGAAATTCCGCGAGTCATTCGACCCGATATCATTCTAACCGAGGGCGGGTACGCGATTTCAGAGCTCGATTCGGTGCCCGGGGGTATTGGCCTTACCGGATGGTTGAACCAAACATACCGTGAACTTGGCTTCGACGTGCTGGGAGGGGGTGATGGAATGGTCAATGGATTTCATTCGATCCTACCGACGGGCGTGATCACGGTCTCGAAAGAATCCGCGACGTATCGGCCGGAAATGGAATGGTTATGCGACCAATTGACCGCCAGATATGGGGCACGATGGAGCGTGGCGGAGGCTGAGACCTGGGATTTTCGGGCTCCGGAGGCGCTCTATCGGTTCTTTGAAATGTTTGATCTTCCGAATCTTCCCTCCAGAGACTCGTTGATTGAAGCGGCTGAATCAGGCAGTCTTCGCATTACTCCGCCGCTTAAACCTTATCTGGAAGAGAAGCTTTGGTTCGGCCTCTTCTGGTCGAGACCTCTGCAGAAATTTTGGCGGCGCGAATTGCGGGCGAGTCATTGGTCAAAATTGAAATCTCTGATTCCTCAGACCTGGATCATCGATCCGGCGCCGGTGCCGCATCACGCTGTGATCCCCGCCCTGGAAATTCAGGACTGGCGCGAATTGAAGAAGTTCAGTCAGCGGCAGCGGGAATTTGTTTTGAAAGTGAGCGGATTTTCGGAGTTGGCCTGGGGCAGTCGCGGAGTCTATGTCGGACAGGACCTTCCCCAAAGGGAATGGTCAGATTGCATCGAAGAAGCGATTACTTCTTTCCACCGTGGTCCTTTCATTCTGCAGAAGTTTTTCAAAGGTCACCTCGTCGAACAACCGTATTACAATCCGGCCACCAATTCGATAGAGACCCTGATTGGGCGAGTCCGTCTATGCCCTTACTATTTTGTTTTGTCGGACCATGAAGTCCGTCTCGGTGGGGCACTGGCCACAATTGTGCCGGCGGACAAAAAAATAGTTCACGGGATGCGCGACGCGATCATGGTTCCGACCGCAGTGGAATTGCGGAATAACGAGCCTGGAAATTCGGCCTGAAGAATAAAGCGGCGCTTTACTTCTGATCTTCGGTTTCTGCGCTACACTGGATTTCGCTTCCCAGGGCGACGGAGTCGGCGACAGCCTGGACTACGCGCATGTACTGCAGGCCCTGCGCGAAACTAGGCTGAGGTTGAATGCTGGCCGGGGATCGGGCCGCGGCAATAAAGTCTTCCTCCACCCGCCAACGTTGCTCCAACTCGGGCGGTATCTCGATGTCCGCGACGTTTTTTTCTCCCAGTCGGCCTCCGGTGATCCGATCCGAGCTGAAATCGTAGGTGAGCATCCCTTGACTTCCAAAGACCTGAAGCCGATCCGAGTTCTCGAACGGGGCAACTCCGCTGAACTCCATCACCCCTTCCATCCCGTTTTCGAACTTGCAAAGAACAATCACCATATCCGGAATCCGGATTTCGTACCCGTGCCGAACCGGGTTAATGGTCTTTTGATGGGCGAAAACTTCCGTAATAGGGCCAAACCATTGCTGAACGACCTCCGCATAGATCCCGAGCGTCAAAACGTTCAATCCCGATAGTTCATCGCGCTGTCTCCAATGGGGTGGGGCGTCCGGATCGATATAGGTTCCGGAAAGACTGTGGAGCCGCAAATGGTGTGGTTCCCCGAGATAATTCTCCGCGAGCAATTTCTGCACGAACAGATTCCCTCGCATCCCGTGAGGAGGTGGGCACACCATCGTGACCAGATGCGGATTCCGCTGAGAGGCGGCAAACATTTCCTCGGCTTCAGGAAGATTCAACGCCATCCGTGCCTGCGTGAAGACATGTTTGCCTGCTTCAAGGGCGGAGATCGCGATGGTGGAATGCAGATAGGGCGGGGTGCCGATCCAGACGATATCGATATCCGGGTCCGCGACCAGTTCGGCCCAATTGGCGTAGGGCGTCGCTTCCGGGATGTATTGTTGACAACACGCTTCAGAGCTTTCGTAAGACGAGTTGCACACGGCGACAATCTCAACGTCCGGGATTTTTTTGAGCGCCGGTAGATGACGGTCCTTGACAACGGTTCCGGCGCCGACGATCCCGATTTTCAGTTTGGTTTGCCGCGATGCCATGGCGAAGTTCTTCAGTCAGACAATCTGGATGTCTATTCGTTTAAAGCGAAGAAATTTCGAAGCAGATTCCGTTTTTCGGAAAGCGATGCCAATGAAATATCTGCGGTTATTGAAAATAATTTTCGGGCGAGACCAGGGTGGGGGGCGTACAGATTCGTTGCACGCAGTGTTCCCAAGTCTCCTGGCCGCTGAGTATCTCGATTTCCACTCTTAAATAGTAAATAGGAACCTCGAGTGGATCGATCACCGGAAAACGAACGGCGTCTTTCTCCGTGGTGATGACCGCGCTCACATCTCGGCGAACGCATCGTTGCAGAAACTGGCTCAACTCCTTTTCTGCGTAACGATGGTGATCTGCGAAATGGCGCGATAATTCAATTTTCGCTCCCAGGTTCTGAAGACCATCCTCGAAGCTCTCGGGCGCGGCAATTCCGCACAGCGAGCCAATATAGAGCCCTCTGAGATAGTCGAGCGGCAATTGTTCATCCTTGTAGACGTGCCTGAGATAGAGAGGCCGGTGACGGCACTCGATAATTTCCGCCGTCCGATTGTATCGCCGGATTCGCTGAATCAGGTCGTCGTTTGCTTCGCCGTTGCATTTCGTGATGAAAATGTAGCTTGCCCGTCGCAGGTTCCGCGGTGGTTCCCGCAAAGTACCTCGCGGCAACAGATACTCGTTGCCGAAGGGTGCCTGGCGATCGATCAGGACAATATCCAGACGGTGTTTGAGGTGAAGGTATTGCAAACCGTCGTCTAGCAGCAGGGTGTCAACGTCGAGTTTTTTGAGGGCATGCAACCCGGCCTTCACCCGATCCTTGTCGACAACAACCGCTACTCCCCGGAGATTCGTGGCGAGCATATACGGTTCATCGCCTGCCGTCGCTGAGTCCAGCAACACGCTTTTTCCGTCGGAAACGACTCTCGGCGGAATATCCGACCCTTGGGTCAGGAAACTTTCCCACAGATTTTTTTTACGGCGTCGATCGACGCTCTTGTACCCGCGGCTCAAAATCGCTACTCGACGGCCCCCTTTCTGGAGCGCCCTGGCAAATTTCTCGACCACCGGGGTCTTCCCAGTTCCGCCGACTGTCAGATTGCCGATACTGATGACCAGACACCCGAGTTGCCGTTCTTTTAGAATTCTCTTGCGATACAAGTAGAGACGAACTTGAACGATCGCCAGGTAGAGGAACGAGAGAACCCGCAGCGCAATCCGCAATAGTGCTGCCCGGAAACCGTGCGTCTTATCGAGGATGACTTCGATTGCATATTGTTCAAGCTCATCCAGTCTCCGCCGCATGCTCAATTGTTTGAGAGGATGCGCGCCCCATCGTTGTCGGCGCTCACGATCAAGATTTTGGCACTCTCTTCAATTGCCATCGCTTCCAAGGCGGAGGTTACCTGTTTGCCATCCGAAAGTGTAAGACATGCCACGGTGGATCCCGAGCCGCTCAGGAATCCTCCTAAAGCCCCTGCGTCAGCTGCGGTTCCGAGCAATTTGGAAAGAAACGGCACAAATTTTTCACGAAATGGCTGATGAAGCCGGTCGACGAAAGCACCGCGCAAATGTGCGTACTCCCTGGAAGCGAATGCGGCAGCGACCAGGCTGGCATTCCCAAGGTTCTCGACCACGTCCTGCCGCGAGAAACTGGCCGGCACCACCGTCCTCGCGTCGCTGGTTTTCACTTCGAAATTCGGGATGAACAAGACAAACCTGAGTCCCGGATCGACATTGAAACGCGCGATCTTGTTGGTCGTCTTCGTGACGATCGTAAACCCGCCGAAAAGAGCCGCAGCGGCGTTGTCCGGGTGACCCTCCAATTCCGCGCACAGAGCGCAAAGCTCTTCCTTGGCCAGGCCCCTTTTGGTGATTCGGTCCAACCCCATCAGAGTTCCCACCCGAAGCGTGACACTGCTGCCGAGCCCCCGCGCCTGAGGGACATCGCCTTCAATGGAGAACTTGAACGGAAATGGCGTCTCGCCCGTATGACTAAAAAACAGCTCTGCGGCTTGCGAGACCATTTCGGGAAGAGGGCTCTCGCTCCGGCCGATCTCGAGCGTTATTCGATTCCAAAGCTGCAGAGCAATCCCCAAGCAATCAAACCCGGGACCCAGATTTGTCGTCGACGCCGGAACTCGAATAGAAATCATTGGAAGAAGGAGTCAGGATTCAGGAGTCAGGGAATGGATCTGCGGATTCGTTCTTGTCAATGTTGGGGAGTTATTACCATTTGAACTCGATTCAAACCTTTACTCTTTGTTTTGCACGTCAAAACGTTCGCCCTCCTTAAATCGTCTGACCCGAATGGCGCTTCTAAGTTAAGGAAATCTTTGAGTTGTTTCTCCGCCCGAAGGCCGAAGGCGCCGTCGGAGTTGAACATTCTGAGTTGTTTAGGCCGAGAGGTAAGGCGAGACGCCTTAGTTACGGCGGATAGGCGGGACATCCTGAGACAGAAGGGGTAATCAAACACCCCGGTTCGCCGGCGGTCGTAAGTAAGGCGTCCCGGCTTACCTTCCGGGTTGGAACCCTGGGCTTCTGAGTTCTCTAACCCCTTTGGGCAGTTGAAGTCGCAAAGAGCCCTTAACTTAGAAGCGCCATTCCCGCCTGACCCTGGCTCCTGAATCCTGAATCCTGACTCCTGAATTCTGAATCTTGACAGCCGCATTGTCCGAGTCTCTGATGTCCGGGTCGTCAACCACCATGACAAATAAATCCGACTCACCAATGCTCGCTGTGAGGCCTGATGGGCGCTCGAACGATCAACTGCGACCGCTGCGTTTCACGCCTGGGATTGCTCCAAACGCGGATGGGTCTGTTTTAATCGCCACCGGAAATACTCAAGTCGTTTGCGCGGCGACGGTGGAACCGTCTGTCCCAAGATGGATGAAAGAGCAGGGTGTCAGTGGTGGTTGGATTACGGCCGAGTATTCCATGCTCCCTTACTCGACCCTAACGCGTCGTCCTCGCGACGTTTCCAAAGGGAGGCTGGACGGTCGAAGCATTGAGATTCAGCGCTTGATTGGACGGGCTCTTCGGGCTGCGGTGGATCTCGACGCCCTTGGAGAGCGCACACTTTGGGTCGATTGCGATGTCCTCCAGGCCGATGGCGGGACCAGGACCGCATCGATTACCGGCGCTTCTGTCGCGGTTGCACTGGCGTGCGTCGCACTGCGAGCGCGTGGGCAGATTACGCGTTGGCCGTTACGTTGTCTGGTGGCTGCCGTGAGCGTCGGCGCGGTCGACGGACGACTGCTCCTGGATTTGAACTATGAAGAGGATAAGAACGCGGCTGTAGATATGAACGTGGTCATGACCAGCAATGGTGCTTTCGTCGAAGTGCAGGGCGCAGGCGAGGAATCGACCTTTTCCAGAGGCGAGCTCGACCAGATGATCGCCCTGGGGGAAACAGGGATCCAGCAATTGGTCGCAAGCCAGCGCGAATTGTTGCGATCTTCTGCCGCAGATTTCCCGGAGCTTTGAGCCAAAGGAGGAGCCAAGGAGCCAAGTTTTTTGTCAAATTGGAAGAAGATGAGAGTCCAGCGTCTCCTCTTGGTTCGGCTGAGCGCCAGTTTCTTCCCAAATCTTAACGCGCCCTCGCCCGTAGGGTGCTCCTGACCTCCTGCGACTCCTGGCTCTCCTGACTCCTGAATTCTGAATTTAGCCCAAGCACCGTCTCAATGCCTTCTCGATGGCCGATCGATCAAGATCTTTGCCGATGAACACCAGCTGACTCAACCGAGATTCTTCCTTCTCCCAGAGCCGATCCCAGTAGATCGTGAAACGATTGTTGACTCCGTGAAAAACCGCGCGCCGCGGCGTCCCTTCGATCCAGAGAATGCCCTTTGAACGGTACACTTTCGACCTCTCAGAGAGTTCCTGCAGCTCCAATTCCAATCGCTCGATGGCGAACGGTTGATCGAAGCTGAAAGAGAACGAGGTGATATCCGAGTGATTGCTTTGCTTCAGTTCGTCCAGAAAAGCGGGTGCCACCGAAAGTTTTCGATCTAGATCGAAAACGTTTAGATCCAGCAGTTGCTTTAGATTCACGCGAGACCGCTCGGTGTGGAAAACGCGCGCGTGCGGGTTCAACTCTAGAATCTGCCGTTCAAGAGCCGCGAGATCCTCCCCACTCACCAGGTCAACTTTGTTGATCAAGATGAAGTCCGCCAAGGCGATCTGTTCGCGAGCAACCTCGGCTTCTCTGAGTTGCGCTGAAACGTTTTCCGCATCGACGACCGTGATGATCGAATCAAGGCGGGCGAACTGCTGAAGTTGAGGGATGTTCAAAAACGTCTGTGCGACCGGGCCGGGATCTGCGACCCCCGTTGTTTCAATCAGGATGTAATCGAGCTGGTCCCTCTTCAGCAGCTTCTGAACACCTTTGACCAGATCTTTCCGAACAGTGCAACAGATGCACCCGTTGCTTAGCTCCACCACATCTTCGGTTTGTGTCTCGACAAGTTTCCCGTCTATCCCAACCTCGCCAATCTCGTTGATAATCACTCCGAACCGGTAGTCGGTTTGCTCTTTCAAAATGTAATTGAGCAAAGTCGTTTTGCCCGCACCGAGGAATCCGGTGAGGACGCTGACAGGGATCACTTTTCTCGGGGTCATATAAAGAAAGAAAAAGTGTCATCTAGCCCACAAAGAATCAGGCCAAGGATTAATTGACGCGCTGGTGTTCTGTCCCCGAAATACATGCTGCTTCGCTATTTCGGGGACAGGACATTAGCCGCCACCGGAACGCCCTTACAAATAACGCAAAAATCGTTTTAGACCAGACCGGCCTTCTTCAAGGTCTTGAAAGCACCGTTCTTGCTGATTGTTTTCAAGGCACGGGCACTGAGCTTTACAGTCACAAAACGAGCGAGTTCCGGTACCCAGATCCGTTTCGTTTTCAGATTCGGGGTGAACAATCTGGGCGTGTTGGCGGTGACGTGTTGACCAACCCCCCCTTTTTTCTTGGCCATCCCGCGCCGGTGAATCACGTGACCCTTCGAAGGTTTGGCGCCTGTGATACTGCATTCTCTAGCCATAATGAGTTCTCTTGGTGAAGAGCCCGGAAGATCCCTACCTTTGTCGCCATCGTCAAGGCGAAAATTAGACCTTGGACGCGGCTTTCCCTTTTCTGGAGAACTGCAAATTCCAATATTGCCGCCTCTCGCGCAATAGCGGACCTGTGCTACGGTTGCACTTGAATGAAGCGGAAGGTTCTCTGCGGCTTTCTGGCCGGATGCGTTTTTCTGAATTTGTTGGTCGGCTTTAAGATATTGAATTCGAGCGCCGCAACGGACGATCACGGAATCGATTATGCGGCGATTGCCGGGTTCACCAGGGCGATTCAGGTGATTAGGCAGGATTATGTGGATCGGAGCGCCGTATCCTATAAAAAGCTGACTTACGCGGCTCTCCACGCGATGCTGCCGCATCTCGATCCCCACAGCCAGTTCCTGGAGCCCGACGACCTCAAAGACAGAGAGGATGAAACTCGCGGTGAATTCGGCGGGTTTGGCTTTACAATTTCGCGCAAGGAACAATCCGTTACCGTCTTGTCGACGATGGAAAACAGCCCCAGTGCCCGCGCCGGGATTCTGCCTGGCGACCAGATCGTGGCCGTGGCGGGAAAATCCACCCTC
>DATHPZ010000097.1:0-41189 GCA_035483355.1 Chthoniobacterales bacterium
CGGAATATTCCGGAACTCGGAATATCAACCGAAAACCTCCGTTAAGGCATTTCGACATGAAATCACCAAAAACATCGTTGAGCCCCTTCTGCTATTAGGGGCTCCTGGTCACCGCGCATATCAAGATGCTATTGGTTACTCGGGGTGGTCGTCGGAGACGGTGTTGCAGCCGGTGCAGGGGTGATGTTCCAAGTTTGCAGCTTATCCTTCAAAATACCGTTCTCAAGAACCTCAATTGCTGACCAGTAGCCCTTTGACTGTATAGGACCCCAGCCCTTGCCTTGAATAGTGTCACTCCATTCCCCGAACCGCCATAATTCAGTGCCACCAGTTGTCGTTGCTATGAGGTGAGCGGAATATTTTGTGCCGACATCCCCGCTAAAGTTACTGAAATGAACTCGCTTGAACAGGTCTGCCCAATATTTCTCAATGGCCGCCCGACCGTAGACGGGTCCTGTGTCCGTCACCAGAACCGCATCTTCTGTGAACATTTTGGCGGCCAAGGCGGTGGCATCGTTGTTGTTCATTGCCTCGTCATATATCTTTTGGTGGGCAGCAATCAGGTCGATTATTTTTGGTTCGACCGTGTCTTTTTGTTGGGCAAATGTCGGCCAAGCAAAACCGATTGCCAATCCTACAAGGGCGACTACTGAGCAGAATTTCATTGTTTCCTCCGATGTTAGAATGCTTTGTCGCCCAAACGATCTAATAATCTTCGGCGAAAATGCTTGCGTCACCGTAAACAGCTGGGAGGGCGGAAGGATCAACGTTTTCGAGGAAAGGTCGCTTAACGACTACCTAGTAGACGCCTCACTCTATTCGGCGTCAATGAGAAATATTAACATATTTAGCACCCGTCTGATCGCTCTGGCGTTTTGCTTCAAATCCACCTGGTTCGACTGGTAGTTGGGCGCATCGCGCTACTACAATGTTAGTAATGTTTACCGTTATGACGGTGTAGGAAATAGCTCTACCGCAAGCTGTTGGATTTGAGCATATCCACGATATTCACAACATTAAGAAGCTTCAATCTTGGAGGCGGCTCCCAGCTATAAATCAATGGGCTACGTTAAGCGCGGGCCACTCTACGATTTAAGTAAGTACAGTCGAACAACGGCTCCGAGCACGGCAATTCCCGATGACCTTGGCGTCATACTCAGAAGCAACGGAAATACTCCAAAGATGGTATGGGAGAAGCTCAGCACTGCGGACGAGGATCAAATCTCCCCAGGACAGTAGTGGCCGTTGAGATCGCGAAACTGATGTTATGAATTTCGAAAAGATCAATCTTGGAGCACGGATCTGCGGCGACGATCGCAAATGGACCGTTTTTCTCTGCGAGATTCTAGACGAGAACTCTTAAACACCGTCCCGTCCAGTATATCAATAATATCCTGGAACAGGATCATCGGCCATCAAACGCCTGGTAGTTTCCCCAGAACGCCTGCGGGGTTCTTATTGCGGCAAGAAACGTTCTGTTCACGCCGGTAACCCACTGTTTCATGATTTAGTCTAGGCTTACGTTATTAGGTTGTACTGATCCGGTTTCTTAGGAGTCGATAGATCCCGGAGGATGCTCCAATATAAATGCATAATGGGCGCTATGGTCTTCGTCATGAGCTTGCTGATCCACGGGACAGACGCCCTTGCTCGGTTTCCCGACGTCTCTTGGCGTTAGCCGATCCTCGCAACTCAAAGCGCGTTTGAAAAGCCTTTTCCCTGCCCTGCAAAAACATTAGTCCTAGGGCAATTCTACGATTTAGCTACAATCGAAAGCGTGACTGAGAACTAACAGACACAGTAGGCTTTTTTTCGTTCCCACTGTAAAACATAACCTCGTGTCGATATGTCCTGTAAATTGAGAGGGTAGGACAAGGATGGCATTCAGTGATTGTCCAAGTAATTCATGTTCGCTGGCTCGGGCACATAGACAAGGGACATTCCAACCTTGATGAGCGTTTATATCAGCGATAACGCCTTCGGAATTGTGGCGCTGCTTTTCCAGGTTATCCCAGTCGTACTCATAGGCGTGCATCTGGTAGACGACCTTGGTCCAGCCGAACTTCTTCGGATCCGGCAGCACATCTAAACCCCAGCCCATATATTTGCAATCGACCTGCCCGCCCCAGCATCCTTCCAGGGTAATGATGTGATCAGGATCAATCGCTCGGATTTCCCGCTCCGCTAATCTGGCCTCGTCAGCACTGTTCATCCTTGGAAGCTCCGGAGTCCGATTTCATGGCAGGATCCGTCCTTCCGCGGCGATCAGAGCTTCGCGAAGCTCGCGACTTTCTGCTTCGACGTCGGCTGGGGCCGGAACCGTGCGAACGATCTCTTCTCGTTTTCGCTGGCCTTCGCCGCAGTGAACTGGTCAGAGAATACGCCGAGGACCAGGTCTTGGGACACCATTCCGGGGGACGCCCAGTGAAGTGATGCATCGGCAGGTACAGGGATGTAGTAAAACCCGTGACTTGTCACCCTTCCCGGACTAGTCTCCTAATAACAGAAAGCCCCCAATTATGCCTACATCATGGAAAGTTGCCGGATCCTATTTTGAAGCTTGCAATTGTGACGTCGCATGTCCCTGCGTCTTTCTGAGCCCACCTACAAGCGGAGAATGCACCGTCTTGCTTGCCTGGCACATCGATCACGGCCAATTCGGGGAAATCAATTTAGACGGGTTCAATACCGCGCTCGCGGCCTATTCTCCAGGTCACATGCTGGAGACTAAATGGAAAGTTGCCCTTTACGTGGATGAACGAGCAAACCAAGGTCAGCGGGACGCTTTGACCCAAATTTTTTCTGGCCAAGCAGGCGGGCATTTGGCGGGTCTTGCTCCACTCATCGGCGAAGTCATGGGGGTCAAGACAGCTGCGATCGAATATCGCGCAGAAGGCAAACGACGCGGCATGCGTCTCGGCGATTTCGCTGACGCAGAGATTGAGGGTCTGCTCGGCCAGGATGGTGGGGACGTGACTATTGCTGGCCATCCCTTTACTGCGGTTCCGGGCTTTCCCGCGGTAGTGGCCAAATCCAAACAAATGAGGTTCAGTGATTACGGCCTCAGGTGGGAGGTGTCGAACAAGAACGGATTCTTTTCGCCGTTTGCTTACCAGTCTGCATGAACCCGCCTATCCGTGAGGCTAATCCTGGCAGAAGTGCTCAAGCGTGACCGTGCGATGGTCGCTTTCGGTCTGGCGGGCGTCGCGATTCTGTCTTGGGCATACCTGATCTGCATGGACTGGGGAATGCGCCACATGGATGTCGGAATGCAGATGGTCATCATGCCGGCCATGGATCATTGGACCGCCTGGGATCTTGTTCTCGTGTTTTTGATGTGGGCCGTGATGATGGTTGCGATGATGGTCCCGGCTGCCAGCCCAGCGATTCTGCTCTTTGCTGAGATCAATCGGCGTCGCTACGAGCAGCAAGGCACGTTTGTGGCGACCGGGCAGTTCCTGCTTGGTTATCTAGCGGTGTGGACCGGCTTTAGCGTCCTTGCCACGGTCGCGCAGTGGGGTCTGCTGACAGCTGCGTTGGTTTCACCAATGATGGCGAGCACGAGCAATGTCCTCGGGGCGGGTTTGCTGCTCATGGCAGGTCTCTTTCAGTTCAGCCATCTGAAATATGCCTGCCTGGCTCATTGCCGATCTCCAATTGGGTTTTTTGCGACCGAATGGCGAGAGGGTTCATGGGGGGCCTTTAAGATGGGATTGAAGCACGGCGGCTATTGTCTAGTGTGCTGTTGGGCACTGATGGCCCTCCTGTTTGCCTTTGGGGTAATGAACTTGTTATGGGTCGCCGGACTCAGCCTTCTCGTCTTGTTGGAGAAGGTCGCCCCGTTCGAGCGATTGGTCAGCAAGATTGCCGGTCTCGTTTTTATCGGATGGGCAGCGTGGCTTGTTTTCGGGCCGAAGTTACGATGACGTTGGCGTTTACCTTCGCATCCTAGTGGATCCAAACGATCCCAAGGATGTTGCCCACGTCCAGGCCTTGCAGGATGCGACCAAGATCGAGCAGCCAGGTGGCCCGGGCCGCTTCGAGGTACCCAACTGGGACCAAGCAAGCCAGAAACCGGATGAGTCATTACTCAAGTTATTACCAAGCTCGCTCTAACGCTCTACAAATGTAAGATCCTCATAATCAACAACGTGCACGGTGAGGGGATCGAACCCCCGACCTACTGGGTGTAAACCAGTCGCTCTACCGCTAAGCTAACCGTGCTTTGAGCCGTTTTTCTGACGGAAGATACTTTCTTAGTTCGATTTCTTGCTGGGGTCAACCAGAGGGTATTTTCACTGAACTCCCGCTGGTCAAGCGACGCAAAGCTCGCTAGACTGCGCGAAATTAAGCAGATTGTCGCATTTTGCTCATGCCCCGCCACCTGTTAAATCCAACCCGAAACGGCACGATCGCAAGGCGGGAAAAGTTCTCATCACCGTATGTATTGCCATGTGGCACGAGCGATGCTAACAGTCGTGCCAAACCCCAGTAAGAAGACCCTTCCGGTGGTTCTTGAGGCTTTTCCTCCGATTGGAGAGCCTGTTCCCGTCGGGCCTTAACCAAAAAATACAGGTCAAATCACGATCAGATTATGTTGAACCGCCTCAAAAAAATGCGTTTGCTCACCTTGGCCGGGGCTGCCGTTGTTCTGGTGTCCGCAAGCGGGACAACCTCGCTGGCAGAAGACACGAACGCCTCGCCTACGGCCGCCGCGTCGCCTGCAGCATCGCCCACACCCGCAGCCGCTGCTTCACCTACGCCGTCTGGAGCCGCCAGTGCGACGACCCCAACTTTGGAACAGAGGGTGGCCGGACTCGAAGCGTATGTGACGAACGGTGATCCGACCGCGCCGCTGAAAGACAAGGATGGCAATATTCCCAAGGACCTCACCATGGCAACGGTCGGCACTCCGGGGCCAGGGCATAACGGGTGGATGATGACGAGCTCGGCGCTGGTCCTTTTTATGACTTTGCCGGGCCTGGCGCTGTTTTATGGTGGCCTGGTTCGAAGAAAGAACGTCTTGTCGGTCCTCGCTCAGTGCTTCGGCATCGCGGGTCTCGTGACAGTACTTTGGTGGGCGTTCGGTTACAGTCTCGTATTTGGCAAGAGCTTCAACAATCCTTTCTACGGCGGATCGGAGTATTTTTTCCTTTCGGGGGTCACTTCCGTCCCGAACACAGACTATGGGTACTGGGTATCGCAGAATGTCTATGCGATGTACCAGCTGATGTTCGCGATCATCACGCCTGCACTCATCGTAGGCGCGATCGCTGAGCGGATGAAATATTGGTCACTGATGCTTTTTATCGCGCTCTGGATGTTTGCGGTTTACTTCCCGATGGCCCACATGATCTGGGGAATTACGGGGTTCATGAACGGAATCTGGAATGCCAACTCCGGCATCAAAGCGATCGATTTCGCCGGGGGAACGGTCGTCCATATGACATCCGGCTGGAGTTCTCTGATCCTCTGCCTGATTTTGGGTCCGCGTATCGGGTTCAAGAAGGAACCGATGGCGCCGCACAGCATGGTTTTGTGTATGGTCGGCACCTCGATGCTCTGGGTGGGCTGGTACGGCTTCAATGCGGGAAGCGCGGTCGCCGCGGACGTGATCTCCTCGAACGCGTTTATGACAACGACGCTCGCGACGGCCATCGGCGCTTTTACCTGGGCCATCATGGAAAAAATCCTGCGCGGCAAGGCGAGCGTGCTCGGGTACTGCAGCGGTGCGGTGGCAGGACTCGTCGTCATTACGCCGGCCTGCGGATTTGTGGACGCGACCGGCGCGGTCATTATCGGAGTTCTGGCCGCCGTAGTCCCATACTTTGCCGTCTCGGCACTGAAGCCGGCCCTCGGTTATGATGATGCACTGGACACCTTCGGCGTCCACGCGACCGGCGGAACCTTGGGCGCACTTCTGACCGGGATTTTGGCCACGAAAGCGGCCAACGCGAATTTGACCGACAAACTGCTATCATCGCTGTTCTTTTCGCAAGTTAAAGCAGTGATCCTAACGATAGTGCTGGCCACCGTGTCGACCTTTATCATCGCTCTTGTTCTGAAGCTGATCATGGGTTTGCGCGCATCGCCCGACGTCGAAACTTCCGGTCTGGATCTCGCCGAACATGGCGAGGAGGGTTATATCACCTAGGAGCGACTTAAACTGATATCAGAACGTCAAGCCTGACACTATATTCGAAATCGTAACTAATAAATGCGGGTTGCTCGGATGGCGGCGCACTCAGTCACAACGACGATATGAAAAAAATTGAAGCGATCATCAAGCCCTTCAAGCTGGAAGAGGTCAAAGAGGCGTTATCAGACCTCGGAATCGAGGGAATGACGGTTACCGAAGTCAAAGGCTTTGGACGACAAAAAGGTCACACGGAGATTTATCGCGGTAGTGAATACACCGTCGACTTTTTGCCAAAGATCAAGATCGAGGTGGTCCTCGGCGACAGCATGGTGGAGAACGCAACTATTGCCGTCGTGAAGGCTGCCAAAACGGGCAAGATCGGCGACGGAAAGGTTTTTGTTTACGCGGTCGAAGAAGCGATCCGTATTCGGACGGACGAGACTGGCGAAAAGGCCATTTAGAAGTTTAGTAATTATCGCGAGGAGCGCGTGGCGAAGGACAGGAATGTGATCATTCCTGTCCTCCTCTATTTCGCCACTCGCTCCTCGTAATAATTTCTAAAACTCTCGCCGCACATGATCGCCTCTGAGCACACAGACTCCGTCAACTCCAAAATCCTGGCAGTCTCGGAAGACAAGATCCAGGGATTTGTCCGCGAACCGTTTAAGGAGATTGCCAGGTTGTCGGGCATCGAAGAGGGATTGGTTTTGGACCGGATCAAAGCGATGCTGGGTGCGGGAACGATTCGACGGGTCCGCCAAACGCTGCTGGCGACAAACCTTGCGGAAGGAGCACTGGTGGCCTGGAAAATGCCGCCCGAAAAGCTCGACTCAGCGTTTGACTACATGTTCCGCCAGGATCCTTTTTCCGGCCATGTGGTTCTTCGATCCACCGATTCGGATACCGCCGGCAGCGCCTACAAGTTGTGGACAACCGTCAAAGTTCCACAGGGCTTCGGACTCGAGGCGCACACGAAAATTCTGCTCCAAGAGGTCGGCGGCGAGAAAGTAAAAATAATGCCGGCCAAAGGCATTTTTACACTCGGCGTGGGTCATGTCCGGCGGAAGGCCATTCAACCCGGCGCGCGGAGTGATCGCCCGGCGCAAATGATTCGCACCGAGATCGTGGAGCTCAATGATTTGGAATGGCGGGTTCTGAGCTCCTTGAAGAAGGAATTCACGCTTGAAGAGGTCACGGCTAACCCTTGGGCAAACCGCGCCGCAGAGGCGGATCTGCCTTTGGAGATTTTCTTCTCCGTGGCCGAGGATCTCGATCGACGAAAGATTATTGGAAGGTTTTCGACATTCCTGGAACACGTAAAGCCTTCGGCCGGAGGTATCCGCGTGACTCGATTCAATGGGCTGTTTCATTGGGCCGTGCCTCCCGGAATGGAATTCCAGGCTGGATCCGAGGTCGGCCGGCACGAAATTCTCACCCACTGCTACTGGCGGGAAGCGGGTACAGAGTTTGGAAGCGTGAACATCATGGCAGTGGCGCACGGCACCGAAAAACAGCGTCTACTTGACCATAAAGCGGCAATCGACGCGCATTTGTCTGCCTGCGGAATTCCGGTCTCCTACACGAACGTATTCTGGGGCGGCCGATCTGAAATCAAGCCCTCGGAGATTTCACCGATCGCGTATCGTGAATGGCTGCAGCAACGTGAAGGTAGACCGTAATTCGGACAGGATTGGCCAACTTTTTGTAGCCACAGATTGCGCAGATGGCAGAGATATGCTCCCTCCTCACCTCTCGCAGACGACCCATTTTGAACGCAACGATCGCGTTGCTATTACTAGGTTTTGTCGCAGCCACCTCTCACGCGGAGAATCTACTCAGCGTTCAATTGACCCCGGACGGTCTCCCGAAAGATGTTATCCCGCGAAGTTACCTGGTCCACCTGGAGCCAAACGTCGAGAAGCGGGTTACGGATGGTGTCGAGTCGATTGAAGTCGAAGTATTGAAACCGACGACCAGGATTGTCCTCAATGCCTTGGAGACGGAAATCACTAAGGCAAAAATCGAGACCGGTGGTCGCCCGGAGGAGATCACCCCGCAGTTCGATTTAAATCGGCAAACAGTCTCGTTCGATTTAAAGGATGAACTGCAGCCCGGGAAGTACACGCTGTCGATTAAATTTCAGAGCAGGATTATCGAACAGCCGCACGGATTATTCATCCAACGGTACGAGAACAGCGTTTACGGCAGCGCCGAAGACCTTTTGGCAACTGCCGGTACCAGACAGATCTTTCCATGCTGGGATGAACCGGCGTTTCGAGCTACCTTCCAATTAAGCGTCAAGACGGGGAGGCAAGATACCGTCATTTCGAGTACGCCGATCTATGTGGAGCAACCACTCGGACCGGATCAGAAGATAGTCGTATTTGAAAAGACGCCATTGATACCGAGTAACATGGTGTTCCTGGTGTGCGGGAGATTCGAATGGCTCGAAGACGAAGTGGCCGGAGTCAAACTCCGGATCTTCACGATGCCCGGAAAGAAGGAGCTGGGGAAGTACGCGTTGGAAGTGACCAAGCAACTCCTGCCCTATTTTAACAATTACTTCGCGATCCCTTTACCGCTTTCCAAGTTGGATCAGATCGCTTTCCCGTCTGACGCCTGCGACGACACGGAAAATTGGGGTGGAATTGTCTATGACGAGGACACGCTCCTATGTGACCCGCAGACCAGCTACGATTCCACCAGGCAAAAAGTTTTTCTGGCGATCGCTCACAGAATTGCGCAGCAATGGTGCGGCGGCCTGGGGACGACGGCTTCGCGGAACGATCTCTGGCTAAACGAAGGCCTTGCATCGTGGATCGCAAAAAAAGCCGCCGACCATTTCGACCCGCAGTGGAAAATTTGGTTGCACGCCGCGGTGGAGAAAGCAGCGGTGATGACCTTCGACGCGGGAGAATCGACTCACGCGATTCAACGCCCTGGCACCGGCCAGGAGCAACCTACGCACGCTCTTGATCTGATCACAATGCAAAAACCCTGGCTATTGCTGCGCATGCTTGAAAATTTCTCGGGCGAAGATCCCTTTCGCGAAGGTGTCCGGGCCTATCTCGCGGCGCACCGAGGTTCGGATACGACGAGCGAAGATCTCTGGGCAGCACTCGAGCATGCAACCGGGAAACCGATCGTAAAATTCATGGTTGGGTGGGCGGAGCAACCCGGATTTCCCTTAATTAAAATCACGACACAATGCGTGAACGGGAACCGGGTCATCAGTCTTGAGCAGGTCCCTTTCGTTGTCGGACAGGGAAGTCCGACACCCATGCAGTGGAGTGTTCCAGTGGGGATTCGGTCGACCTTGAGCTCCAATGAAGTCAAGTACGCCCTGTTGGATAAGCTATCCAACAACTTCGATCTGGCCGGTTGCAGCGGGGTTATTCAGGCGAATGCCGGGGGCGTCGGATATTTCCGAATGTTGTACGAGCCGGCTCTTTTCAATGATTTGCAAAAGAACGTCGAAAAACTCCCGGAAAGCGACCGTCTTAACCTTGTCGCGGACACGTGGGCGCTGGTTGAATCCGGCAATCTGCCTGCGTCCTCCTACTTCGAGCTTCTCGAAGATCTGAATCGCGACAATAGCTTCGCAGTGTGGCAAAGCGCACTTGGGACGGGCGAAACGATCGGTGCTTTGAGACTGATCGATCGCCTCGAGCACGGCCGACCGGGCCGAGAAGCCTACCAAAAGTACATTTGCAGTCTGTTCGGTCCAAAATTTCAGGAACTCGGCTGGGATGAACGAGCGGGCGAAGATGCCGAAATTTGGGACTATCGGGCGATGCTGATTGAGACGCTGGGATTTTTTGGCAACCGGGATGTCATCGACGAGTCTTTCAAGCGATTTGAAAACTATCGTGAAAACCCGTCATCACTCGCGCCCAATCTTCGGTCCGCGGTCATCGCCATTGTGGGTCGCTACAGTTCGCAAACCATCAGTCGCGAGCTTTTATCCATGGCAGCAAAGACGTTGAGCATCGACGATAAGCGGATGTATCTGCGAGCGCTCGGCGCCGCGCTGGATCCGGAAATAGCGCGAGACACCTTGCAATACCTCTTGTCTGACCAAGTGAAGCCGGGTGACGCGTCTCTCGCCCTGGAATATTTTGCCGCAGAAGGCGAACATCCGGACATCGCGTGGTCGTTCGCGGTCGCCCATTGGCAAGAAATGCAGGAACGGTTCGGATTGCTGCGTCAAACCCAGGTGCTTTCCTCGATTGCCAGGGCATTCACGGACGATCAGCGAGCTGACGAGATCTCGGCCTTCGCGCAGGCGAATCTGCCGCCGCCTGCCCTCCGCCAGGTCGAGAACGCTGTCCACGAAATTCGGTTCAACGCGAAGCTCAAGGCGAAAACATTGCCGGCGATCGAGGACTGGATCAAAGCCAAACTTGAAGGAAACACGAACAGCGCTGTGCGGAATCATTAGACCCAGTGTCCTGTCCCCGAAATAAGGGGTATTTGTTTGGCGGCCGCCAGATCAGCTGGCTGTGCCGGCCTTCGACCGATGGTCGACCCGGTAGGACGGGACCGCGATCACACACTGTTGATCGTTCGGGGATCGAAACGAGACAAACAGGGAGTGTCGCGCAGATTGCTGATGACCGGACGCTTCATTTGTCGTTGCCGCGACGTTGTCGGCCCCGGAAAATCGTGGGGAGGCGAATTGAAAGAGGAGAGGGAATAGTTTCATTGGATCTTTCGCTGGTTTTCCAGCAGCAGGCTTAGTCATTCTACGGGCTGTTTGAAGCGTTCGGGATGAGCGTTCCGAGATCTGACTGGCGCTGGCATTCATAATGATTGTTGGCTGGCTGTTTATGGGGGTTTCTGGTTTTCAGCCGATTTGCCGGCTGCTACTCAGTACAAATGAATTCGGCGGTTCGAGTTTCACTTTTTCGCAAAAAAAGCCAAAACTCCTGCCACGCGTGGTAGAAAAGCTTGGCCGACACCCTGCGCCTTTATTGTCCACCAAGGACGTTTATCCCGCTTCGGCGTCGCATCGGGAACGAAAGTCGCGCGGATGACGGATGTTGAGTCAGGCTCTGAAAACTCATCCCATCCGCAACTTGGAATCGCGACAACGTGGAGCTGATCGTTCGGCGCCCGAACCGCAACCAGGAAGGGGCGCCCCGAACGTCGTTGACTTTTCGGCGCTCCGCAACCGGGCACGACTTCAGCATCCAGCTTGGGATTTCTGGCCGATACGAATTGGAAGAGAGAAGGAAGTAGTTTCACAATTATTCTTTGGTTTCCGGGCAAAATCATGAGACTCCGTCATCTATCTCATCCGTTGTTTCAGCCTCGCTAACAGAGAGGCCATTCGCGGTTACGACCTCTTTCGAAGGATTTGACGCCCGCTACCAATTACAAATGAATTTCGACGCCCAGGTTTCATGTCATCTGAAGCCGCGTGAAAAAAATTTGTCGATCGAGCCCGGCGATTTGTATGTGTATAGCGCCGTGTATCCGGCGCAGCGGGCCGCGAAGCCCGGAATTTACCCCGTAGGCGCTTCTAAGATCAGGGCTGATTCGGATGGTCTTTGCCCCGCAGGGGCTGCAGGACTCAGCCCGGTGTTTCAACGCCGGGAACACCCAATGAAAAGAGTTCGCCCTCACAGGGCGCTACTCCTTAGCGCCCTAGGGAAAAACACCCGGTTCGCCGGGTTGGAGATGCTGAAAGGGCGTGAGATCGGCGGTCGTTACCAGGGTCGAAATGTATGCGAACCTCTCCAGCAGCGAAACGTGTAGCCGCTCATGACGGGGCTGTGTGACCGCGGCAAAACGGTTCTGATCGAGACCAGCGGAGCGCACGATATCTCCGAAAATTGACCCGCCCGTCCAACCGAAGGACAAACCGTTCCCTCAGCTCAATAATCGCACGAGGACCTCGCCAACAAGATTGGGATTCGCCTTCCCTTTTGAGAGTCTCATTACTTGACCCTTCAGGAAGTTGATCGCGGCAACTTTGCCTGCCTTATAATCTTCGACTGACTTTGGATGCGCTGCGATCACTTCGTCGCACAACGATTCGATAGCTCCAATGTCGCTCTCCTGTTTCAATCCCTTCTCTTCGACAATCAGCCCGGGTGCTTTCCCAGTCGCGAACATTTCCGCGAAAACATCCTTCCCTTGTTTACTGCTGATTTTCCCACCATCGACGAGGTCGACCAGTTCCTTCAAATGGTTCGGCGGGATCGGGCACCCGGCGACCGGTTGATTCGCCGCGCCCAGCGCACTGAGCAAATCATTCAAAACGTAGTTGGCGATCGCCTTGGGTTTTTGTGCACCTTTTGCCGCCGCCTCGAAATAGGCCGATAACTCACGGTCGTCCGCCAAGACCCCGGCATCGTATTCGCTTATCCCATACTCCCGGACGAAGCGTTCTCGTTTCTCCCATGGCAACTCCGGCAGAAGAGCCCTGACTTCCTCCATGAATACTCCGATTTTCACCGGTAAAAGATCCGGGTCCGGAAAATAGCGATAGTCGTGCTCAGATTCTTTGGTACGCATCAAAGACGTTTTACCCAGATCGTCGTCCCATCGACGCGTCTCCTGTTGCAGCGTTTCGCCTCGATCCACCGCTTCAATTTGCCGATCAATTTCGTATGCCAGAGCCCGTCGGATACCGCTGATCGAGTTGAGATTCTTGAGTTCGATCTTGGTACCAAACCTGGTCTCCTCGTGCTTGCGGACGGAAACATTGCAATCGCAGCGCAATTGCCCTTTCTCCATATCCGCATCGCTGACACCGCCATAAATTAACGCCTGCTTCAGAGAGGAGAGGTAGGCAAACGCTTCCTCAGGTGACTCAATATCCGGTTCAGAAACGATTTCCATCAGCGGAGTGCCGGCCCGGTTGAAATCAATTCCGGTCGTCGTGCCGAAATGAAAACTTTTCGCAACATCTTCTTCCAAGTGGATGCGCACCAAACGAATCCGTTTGTTTGGATGCCGAATATTCTTCTGAGCATCCTTGGGATAAGCCATATCGTAGAGCGGCACTTCGCCTTGGTGGCAGAGCGGCGCATCATATTGCGAAATCTGGTAATTCTTCGGCATGTCAGGATAGAAATAATTTTTGCGATCGAATTTGCAGATCGGCGCTAAGTCGCATTTGAAAATCAGGCCCGTAAGCGCGGTCATCTTCAGGGCCTGGAGGTTCATCGCGGGCAAGGCTCCGGGCAGTCCCAGGCAGATGGGACAGACATGGATATTTGGTTCCGAACCGTACTCGACGGCACAACCACAAAACATTTTGCTCTTGGTCTTCAGCTGGACATGCACTTCCAGCCCGATCGTTGCTACGTAGTCACTCTTCATGTGCGAGGCGGCTGAGCCACTATTTCTACAGTCGCCGGCAACGAGCCGCAAGGGGAGACGTATCGTCTCATCCCACTGATGAGACGATGCCCTAGTCCAGGGTCTGTCGATAACGTTTCACCGCCACAATGAGCATGATGGCAGCAAAGAGTATGATCGGCCAGAGTTCGCGTCCGACGTCCGCAAAACCGATCCCTTTCAACATGACTCCTCTCGCGATGCGGAGAAAATGCGTGATCGGCAAGATCTCTCCAAGAACCTGCGCCCACCATGGCATCCCGCGAAACGGGAACATGAAACCCGAAAGCAGAATCGAAGGAAGAATCACAAACATCGCCATCTGCATCGCTTGCAACTGGTTCCGTGCAATCGTCGAAAATGTAATTCCGAGCGCAAGGTTTGCGGCGATAAAAAAGAGCGCGGCCACCAGCAGGAGGAGGAGATTTCCGTGGATTGGAACTTTAAATAGGAAACGCGCCACACAAAGAATGACCCCGACCTGAACATAGCCTACCAGAATGTAAGGCGTAATCTTTCCAACGAGCACTTCACTTGCGCGAAGCGGCATCGATAGAAGATTTTCCATGGTGCCGCGCTCGTATTCCCTGGTGATTGCGAGAGAGGTGATCATGACCATTGTCATCGTCAACACCACCCCCATCAGGCCCGGTACGATATTGTAAGACGTATTGGCCTCCGGATTATAGAGGGAATGAACTCGGATATCGATCGATCTGGTTGCCGGAGCCAGGAATTCGAGCGGCCCGACAAAGTCGGCCTGGAACGCGGTATCGACGATATTTCCTAGAGCCCCCGCTCCACCTGCCGTCGCGATCGGATCCGTAGCATCTGCTTCGAGCAAAATGGCAGGTTTATCTCCCCGAAGCAGGTCGTGGCTGAAATTCTGCGGGATATTAAGCACGAACTGAACCTCTCCGCGTGTCAGGAGGCTTTGGCCTTGGTGCTCGGTGCTTACCAATCGGACAAAGTCGAAATAGGTGCTGTTCTTCAAACCCTGCAGCAGGGTTCGCCCTTCCGGTCCATCGTCCGCTAGAAGAACGGCAGCGGGCAGGTGCCGGGGATCCGAGTTGATGACAAATCCGAACAAAAGTATTTGCACGATCGGAAGCCCAAACATGATGGCAAACGTCATTCTGTCTCGGCGCATCTGAATCAGTTCCTTGACGACCATGGCAAGAAGACGCCCTGGAGAAAAGAGACCTTTCATGATGAATAATTGTCCTTGGAGGCGTCCATGAGATGGATGAATGCATCTTCCAGCCCAGATTGAACCTCTATCCATTCGTACCCTCCCTTTCGATAAGGTGAGATAGCTTCCTCTAATGAGCGGGAATCTGAACCGCTGATGTGCAACAGGCTGCCAAAGGCGACCGCTTGTTCAACTCCCGGCCGTCCCCGAAGTTCGTCTGCGAGCTTTTGCAAGTCCGGCCCCGATACCGACCAGGTTTTCAAATGGGAATAAGCAATCACTTCACCGACGGTCCCTCGAATTAAGAGGTTCCCGTAGGCGAGATAGGCGAGACGGTTGCAGCGTTCTGCCTCATCCATGTAATGGGTGGTGATCAGGACAGTGAGGCCCTGGGAGGCAAGATCCTGAATTTGTTCCCAGAACTCGCGTCTCGCCTTCGGGTCGACGCCCGCCGTAGGCTCATCAAGCAGAAGAAGTCTCGGCTGATGGATTAAGCAGGCCGCAAGCGCCAGCCGCTGTTTCCACCCACCAGAAAGCGAGCCGGCTAGTTGCTTTTGCCGGTCTTTCAATCCAAGCCGCTCCAGGCTTTGCTGCACGGCATCGTGCCGATTGCGCAGACCGTAGATGCGTCCGACAAAATGGAGGTTTTCGGCGATGCTCAGATCTTCATAAAAGCTGAACCTTTGCGTCATGTAACCGACCTGCCGCTTGATGGTGGCGCTCTCTTTGATGACATCGTGGCCGAGACAGGTGCCGCTTCCCTCGTCCGCACGGAGTAGACCGCACAGCATCCGGATGAAGGTCGTCTTGCCACTGCCGTTGGGCCCCAGAAATCCGTAGATCTCGCCTTGCACCACCTGTAGATCGATCTTGTTTACCACGGTCCGCTTACCAAACCGCTTGGTCATTCCGCTGACGTTAATGATTAGTGCTGCGTCTCGCATAGCGTGGTCATTTAGTTGCGATCAAATGGGCCTTCACCATTTAAATCGCGCGTCCACCGGTTGGCCCGGGTGGAGTTTTGCCGCAACCTTCGGGTCGAACGAGATCTCTACGAGAAACACCAGCTTCTCGCGCATGTCCTGGCTGTAGATGACCGGTGGAGTGAATTCGGATTTCGGAGATATGTAGCTTATCCGGCCCTCGTAAGCCTCGGTGACTCCATCGACAGAAACGCTGACCGAATCGCCTTGATGAATCAATCCGAGTTTTTCCTGCGCGACGAAGGCGCGCACTTTAATGTTGGCGGGCGGCAAAAGAACGATCACCGGTTTTCCTGCCGCAACCCAGTCACCTTCCCGGTACAGCGTATCGAAGACCAAGCCTTCCTTTGGCGAGCTTTGGTTCTTTTGGGAAAGTGACCATTCGGCGGCGTCGAGCGAGGCCATTTGGGCCTTCAGTGAAGCTTCCGCGGCCACAATTTGTTGTTCGCGCGCACCGAGGCGGGCCGTTTCCAGGGTGGCTTCGAGCTGGGTAATATGCTGTTGATCCTGGTCGCGCGCGGATCGGGCACGATCCCAATCCTGCTTCGATGCGACGCCCGATTTGGAGAGCGCATCCTGTCGCCCGAATTCTTTTTGAGACAAAACCAACGCGGCCCGCGCCTGATCAAGCTGCGCTTGAAGCGTCTGCAGTTCGGTAGGGCGCTGGCCCGTTTTGACGTCGTCGAGGTTCGCTTGAGCTTGGGCCACCTTTCGCTCCGCCTCATCGCGAGCCGCTTGCTCGTAGCCATTCTCAAGATTGAACAAAGGAGCACCCTCCTGGACCTGTGCGCCTCTCAGCACAAACAAGGTTCGCAGTGCCCCGGCCATGGGAGAAGCGACATAGACAAATTCTCCTTCCACGTATCCCTGCACCACGCGATCATCCGACCGATGACAGGAATTCAGGAGCGCCAAAATCGCCATCAAGAGCGTGGAAACCGATCGGCGTCGATCCTTGAAAACCGAATCCTTCATAGTGTGCGGCGAGCTTTTTCGGTAAGAACGCCGTGCAAAAAAGTGGAGAGAATCTGATTCAGGCATTCGGTCACCGAGAGGTTGTGATTCGCGAGATGCTCTGGAACAGCAATCGTCTCCAGGACCGCCAGGAGCACTTCGATCAGAAATTCGACGGGAATATCGTCACGGACGTGGCCGGCGTCGCGCCCGCAAGCGAGAAGTTTGACGAACGTCTTTTCGACAATCGTACGTCGTCGCGCGATCAGATATTCGGCCAGGGCCGGCTCCTCGCGGCTCAGGTCGCGGACGAAGACCGGCTGAGGTTCGCCGGAGTGCCTTTGGAGATGCGCGGTGAGTCGATGAAGAGCATCGATGAAGTCGCCGGAATTTTCCTCGAGAACGCTTCCTAATTCCCTCTCGGCCTCATCGAGTTTTTGGGTCAGCACGCTTTCGACCAAGGCGGACTTACTCGGGAAGTGGGCGTAAACTGTCTTTTTGCTCATCCCGATTTCGGAGGCGAGATCATCCATGGTGACGTTTTTGAAGCCGTGCGCCATGAAATGGCGACGTGCGCTGGACAAGATGCGCTGAGCGACTGGGTCGCGGTGAGTGGACTGTGGAGAGGGGAACGGGCTCATACTCTATGGAAACCATACGAGTATTTTAAGTTTCCGCAAGCCAGGCTTCTGAGCTCCATCCTCCCAATGCGCCGCAGTGCCCCATTCGACTCCGATGCCGACGCGTTCAACGCGGCATCCAAGTCTTGCTGGTTCAATAAGCTTCGTATTTGGGGGTCGTTGAGAAGCGCCACCACTTTTGGGTTCGTGACCACCCCCACAATGTTGCCGCACTTCACGTCGTCAATGATCTGCGGATCCCTTTCAATTTCAAGAATTTGCGGACTTTCCCAAATCCGGCGAAAGCGGGGATATTCCACCAGCTTCTGGATCGATTCCGGGTCCGCGATGAGCCGGCTGCCGCCAACCACGAGCGGCGCTCACGAAAATGCACGCTCCGGCGAGAAGAAAGACCGCAGTTTGCCATAGGTTGACCCTCCCATGTGGTCGACACTCACCATCAGACGTTCTCAGACACCGACTGGGCCCGCTGCCTTAAGAAATGATCACACAAAACAAGTGCCGCCATCGCTTCAACCATCGGAACCGCCCTGGGCAATACGCACGGATCGTGTCGTCCTCGCGCCGCGAGTTCGGTGGATTCGCCGGATACGGTGACGGTCTGCTGAGGCCGAAGAATCGTCGCAGTTGGTTTGAAAGCCACCCGAAAAAAGATGTTCTCACCGTTGCTGATCCCACCCTGAATCCCTCCAGAAAAATTCGTCCGGGTCCGCACTTTGCCGTCTCGCATTTCGAAGACGTCGTTGTGTTCAGTTCCGGTGAGCTGACTCCCGGCAAAGCCTGACCCAATTTCGAATCCTTTTGTGGCAGGCAGACTAAGCATCGCTTTGGCGAGGTCTGCCTCCAACTTGTCAAAAACCGGTTCGCCAAGGCCCGGAGGAACACCGCGTACCACACACTCAATCACTCCACCCACCGAGTTTCCTTCTTTCCGCATCGACTTGATGAGATCGATCATCCGCGCGGCTGCTTCAGGTTCAGGGCATCTCACGATCGAACGTTCGACAGCGGCGATTTCCACGGTTGCCGGATCCACGTCAGCCTCGATTCGATGGACCGACTTGACGTAGGCGACGATTTCGAATGAAGGAAAATGGTTGCTCAGCACTTTCTTTGCGATGGCCGCGGCGGCGACCCGACCGATCGTTTCGCGGGCAGAAGCGCGCCCGCCGCCCTGCCAGTTGCGAATCCCGTATTTTGCCTGGTAAGTGTAATCGGCGTGAGACGGCCGAAACGCTGTTTCCATTTCACGATAGGCTTCCGGACGCGCGTCTTTGTTCCAGACCATGACCGAGATCGGTGTTCCAAGAGTGAGGCCTTCGAAAACGCCGGAAAGGATCTGGCATTTGTCTTCCTCATCGCGCGGCGAGACGATCTCGCTCTGACCCGGCCGGCGCCTGTTGAGATCGAGTTGGATCTCCTCCGCCGTCAGAGGAATACGCGGCGGACATCCATCCACGACCGCTCCAACACCGCCCCCATGCGATTCACCCCACGTGGTCACTCGAAACAAAACGCCAAAAACTGAAGACATGCCTGAAGAGCAAACTAACTCGAAGCGGCAACTGCGATCAAGCGATCATCGTTCACCGTTTGGCGTTCGGCGTTCGGCGGCGCCGTTCACCGTTCACCGTTCACCGTTCACCGTTCGGCGGGTCGCCTTTCAGAGTTCACCGTTCTGCAGATTCGGCGAACCATCCCAGTTTGCTCGATTTTGAAGAAGCGAACCTGCACGCCTTCATCGCACCGCCGAACGGTGAACGCCGAACGCCAGTACTGTAACCAGCTCGGTAACAGTATGGCAGATACTTTCTTTGACTAACTCTGAAGCGAGAACGAAATTCCACCCAATGATTGCCCAAACAAAGCTGACGGTACCAGAAACTTTTCCGCCATTCAGCCTTTCCCGCCTGATGAAGACCGTGTTCAACCCGAGCGCCGGAGAACGAGTGGCTATCTTGATCGACCTGGATGACCCACACGAAATCAAAGACTTCGGATTTTTGAAAAATCCGGATCTCACGATTCAGCGGCACGCGTACGAGGTCTTTCACCTTGGGCTCAAAAACGGCGTTCTGCGCGAATTGGGTCTGAGAGGCGGCGAAATGTTCGCCTACAAGATCACCGGCGGGAGTAATCTGGATCTTCCTGATCTTGCGGTCGCAGTCGATGGAACCGAGTTAAGCCTCGAGAAAGAGATCTACCCGAACTACAAACTTATTCTTTGTTGCTCGACCTACTCGGCCACAGCGCCATTGACTGCCTTCGCGAAAAAGTATGGATTCAGAGGCGCCACACTGCACGGCCTGAATCAAATCATTCTCAACAGCGGTCTCGCCGTTGACTACGACCAGGTGAGCAAGGATGCGGAAAAGCTGCGCCTTGGGATGACTCGCGCCGACTGGGTCGAAATCGATTTCACTTTTGGCAGGAAAAACTTCAGCCTCCATCTCGATCTCGGCCGGCAGGAAGCGCAAAAAAGCCACGGACTCTGCCGCGGCGGTCCGGACGTTGCCAATTTACCGGCGGGCGAAATTTATTACGTGCCAACCGGGGCTTCAGGCCAGTTTCCGTTGAAGTTCGAGGATGGCACAATCGGGCTAATGAGCGTGAAAGAGGGTCGCATCGTTGATTCGACCCTTCTAAAGGGTAGCCAGCAAACCATCGAAGAGCATAAACGCAAGATTCAATCCGACCCGGCAACGGGTGAATTAGGCGAACTCGGCTTCGGCACACAGCTTCTCCCCGTTTCCGGACGCGACATTCAAGACGAAAAAGTGCTTGGTACATTGCATGTCGCAACGGGACGCAGCGATCATCTAGGCGGGCATCTGACGCCATCCAAATTTCAAAATTCAAAGAATGCGACCCATGACGATATCTTGTTTGCTCCGCACAAGACGCCGGAAATTAATGTGCCGCAGGTCCGCATGCTCCGAAACGGAAAGACGGAAATACTGATCGAGAATTTCCAGCCAGCGGCCTACATGGTCGATCTCCTGCTCTAGCCCGCTAGTGTCCCGCTTCGCCCGGCTCTCAAGGTCGGCGAAACACGCTAAGGAGCGAAAGAAACCGATACGTGACCAACATCTACGAGAGCGATCTTCTGGTAGATCAATATCTCCTGTTCCATTATGGTACCGCGGAGGACCAACTACCCTACTTATACGGTCCGCGGGACGCGCTGTTTTACCCGGTCCGCTGCGTGAGCGATTTCCTGCCGGCCATCGGCATCGTCAGGCGTGCGTTGGATTTGGGCTGTGCCGTCGGACGGTCCACCTTTGAGCTGTCGCGTTGGGCGGCGGAAGTCGTCGGCGTCGATTTGTCTCATCGCTTTATCGCCGCGGCAAACCATGTGCGGGAGACGGGACGAATCGAGATCAGGCGAGTGGAAGAGGGCGAACTGGCTACTCGTTTCACCAGAGAATTGCCGGTCGATCTGCAACGTGAACGATGCCGATTCGAGATTGCCGATGCGACTGCATTGCCAACAAATTTCGGTCAATTCGACGTCGTCCTGGCGGCGAATCTCATTGATCGGGTGAAAGCACCGCGACATTTGCTCGATTCGTTTTCTGGGCTAGTCCGTCCCGGCGGGCACCTGATTCTGGCTTCTCCCTATACCTGGCTGGAGGAATTTACGCCGAAATCCGCTTGGCTGGGCGGCCGCTACGACCACGCGGGCAAGGGTACGCTCACCCTCGACGGCTTGAAGGAGACACTGCTCGGGGCCTTTGATCACAGATTGACGAAAGATCTTCCATTCCTGATCCGTGAACATGCGCGAAAATTTCAGTGGAGCGTCGCGCAAGCGACGGTTTGGCAGCGAAAATTTTTGGGCTAGTGCATCGTCTCATAAGTAGGAGGCATACCGTTGGCTTCAAAAGGGTTTGGATGCTAGGCGCGAGTGAGAAGCGTATCCGCTGCGATACGTAACGAACGAGCAACGACGCAGACTAGTGCGCGGGAGGAGGAAGCTTGGCGGCAGGTGGGCGCCGCTGGGGTGGGATGACCTGTCCTCCTGTCGGAGTCAACTGCAGCACCAGACGCATCTTTTCATAGCCGACGACCAGAGTCTCGAGCGTGTAGGTCCGTCCGGCGACCATATCGCGCGTCGAAACGTTTCCGACAAATTCCGCGCGCTCCCCTGGATTGATAATAACGTAACCCGGCGTCTGATTGACCGGTTGATCGTCCGACCACTGGGCAAGCTTTTTACCGTTGATATCTCGAAGGACGAAATCGTATTTTCGGCTGTCGTTGAACAAGAGGTTGGCCGGTTTTTTGGACCGATTGATCAGTTGCAGACGGACTTCCAGGGCTCGCGTGTCGGAGAGCCTGATCACCTCCGGAATGACTTTCACCCGCATCTCCAGCCCGTAATAGATCGGCCCGCTAATCGGACCCAACGGGTTGTTCTTGTCTACTTTCGCGATGGCAGTCTGGGATTGATTCTTTTTGCCGCCTCCCATGAATGGGACCCATCGGTAGACGCCGCTCGAAGACGAACAGCCCGCCAGTGCGACCATCGCAGCGGCACAGACCGTAGCACGAAAGTTCATTGTGACCGTTTAACGGATGGCGCGTTCGGTTGCAAACCCTAACCGATGCCACCAGAATCGTTTATGCGTTGGAGGATCGCTGGCGTCTCTTGCAAATGCTTGGTCAGATCGGCCCTCGCAGCCGTTGCTCAACTGGGATTTTCTGCGCTCGGCCAGCCGGTCAACATCGTCTTGCCAACGGATAATCATGCTTTATTGAACGGTGATAAAGCGGCGTTTTATCAGTACGTCAAACGTGATTTCGAGGGAGAATCCAGCGCTCCGTGGGAAGGCGGACAATACGGATTCGTCCGGAACCCTCGCAAATTCGGTGCGACTGTTCTCTATACCCGATTTCATGAGGGAATAGACATTCAGCCACTTCACCGCGCAGCGAATGGCGAACCGTTGGACGTTATTCACGCAATTGCCGCAGGCAAAGTGGTTTACGCAAATAATGTTCCGTCGTTCTCGAACTACGGCCGGTACATCGTGATTGAGCACCAGTTCGGCGGATGCCCGTACTACAGTCTTTGCGCGCACTTAAACGCAGTGAACGTGACCATCGGGGAGCAAGTCTCCCAAGGAGATGCCATCGCGGTGATGGGACATACGGGCGAAGGCATCGACCGAGAGCGATCTCATGTTCACCTCGAATTGAACCTTCTCTTAAATGCCGACTTTGAGCGATGGTCCAACAAATATTTTCCGAGAGACGGAAATCGCCACGGCAATTACAACGGACAAAATCTGGATGGAATGGATATCGGCCGGCTTTATCTCGAGCTGTCCAAAAATCCGCAAAAGACGATTCCTGAGTTCTTTCAAGAAGAAACAACCTGGTATCGTGTGCTCGTGCCGGCTTCGACACGGATGGACCTTCTCCGCCGATACCCATGGTTGTCCGGAGGCCAGACCGAGAAGAAAACATGGGAGATCTCGTTTAACCAGGCCGGCATTCCTCTCCATTTTGAGGCCAGGACGCAAAGCATCGAGAAGCCGGTCCTAACGTGGGTCAAGTTCTCGCCCTACCCTTACGGGGTTCAGACGAGAGGTTATATTCAGGGAAGCGGCTCGGACTTTAGTCTGAGCAAAGACGGAGAACGTTACCTGGATCTTATCAGTCCCTCAGACTGACCCCGACTCAAGTCCCTGCCCGGGCTTGCCAGCACCAGACCTCTGAGTCACTTTGGCGGTCAGATGCACAGACTCAAACACTTCCGTCCATTCCTCAGACTCTGTGCACTACTGATGCTCTTTCCAATATTTTCCCTCGCAGAAGATCGCGTGAGCCCATCCGTCAGCCAACTCATCATCGGAATAGCGCCAACCTGGGATAGCATGAACGGCCGGCTCCAGCGACTCGACAAAACCCCGGAAGGCTGGCGCGCCGCTGGCCCACCGGTTCCGGTGCTCTTCGGAAAATCCGGGTTGGCCTGGGGAAGAGGTCTGATCAACGGACGAGATCAAGGTCCGGTGAAGATGGAACATGATCATCGGGCGCCCGCGGGCGTCTTTCGAATCGGAATGATCTACACCTACGATCGATCGTTGCCACCGGGGGCAAACTACCCGTTCTATACCGTTGGAGAAGGCGATGCCTGGGTGGACGACATTCATAATCCCCATTACAACGAGCACGTGATCGTGGAGGCGAAAAATCCGCCGGCCTGGTTTGCCAAACAAAAAATGCGCCGCGGCGATTTTGCGTATCGCTGGCTGGTCGAGATTCGGCACAATGCGGACCCGCCTGTGCCAGGATTTGGGAGCGCAATTTTTTTTCATATTCGGCGAGGGCCGATGCGCCCTTCGGCTGGTTGCACCACGATGCCTGAAAAAGATTTGGTGGAATTGATCCGTTGGCTGCGGACCAGCGCGAATCCAGCATATGTCTGCCTTCCCCGATCCGAGTACCTGGTTCGCTGGAAAATCTGGGAACTGCCAGACCCCGCGGCTACCGGACTGTTTTGACTTTCTGCCGGGATGAGGCTCCGTCCGAGCCTGGACCGGCGGATCGGTAAGCGACGCCGCTGTGCAACAAGTCATAGAAAATAACCCGTTCGGGCTATGGAAATCACGTTGGAGTGAGATACACTGCCCGACTAAGAAGCAGTCGTGACCGGTCGAATGAGCGCGCCGGTGGCGGCCGCACGAACTTTTTGCACCAATGATCATACCTGAAATCCTGGATTACCTTGAGGAGGCCGATCTGGAAGATTGGCTTACAGCAGCATTTATCGAAAACGAAAGGCAGCTGCCGCTGGATCACCTATGCACCAACGGCGGATTCCGTTCCGCCAGCCGTATTCCAGATATCTGGATGGTGGAACTGACCAACCGGACAGGGAAACTCTGGAACGGCAGATTCAATGTCGAGTTTTCCGAAGAGCGCCGAAACGGTCTTGGTACGGAGCCAGGACTGGAGTGCCAGACGGGTGAACTTCTTTTTACCCTCGACACGGAGACTGCAGAGGTGACCTTTAACACCGATACCCCAGCATTCTTTCGGCATCAGGAACGCGACGCCAATGTTCTTCTCTCCTGATTGAACCACGAAAATATTGACCCGGACGCGGGGTCCTTTTGAACCGGAGCGTGACGTTTCCAATCACTCGCGCTGACGCTCATCCGTCACGGTAAGCACAGCGTCTCGCTCTGGCTCCTTCGTCAACGTCTCGCTTTCGCCCGAGAGATTCTCGCGGTTTGGCAGAGATATCTCGCGCGAACGTCCTTTAGCGCCAGTCCGGCTCGGACCGCCTCGCGGACGACCCATTTTGAGCGCAACGAAACTCAAGGGATTTAAGAGACGGTACACGACAACGCGAATTCCATTTGAGGAACATGGGCGAGACATCCAATTTAGGAACATGCCTAACAAGCGGAAAAGTTCCCTCGTTTTGGTAGGTCATGGCTCCACGCTGAATCCCGATTCGAGTGCGCCAACCTTTCAGCATGCGGACGAGATTGTTCGGCGCGGCCTTTTCGCGGAAGTTTATTGCAGTTTTTGGAAAGAGGAACCAAGCCTCCGAGAGGTCCTGCAAATGGTCGAGGGCGACGATGTTTACGTCGTGCCAAACTTTATCAGCGAAGGTTACTTCACCGAGATAGTCATTCCGAGAGAACTTGAACTTGTCGGACCGATCACCCATCGATCAGGGAAAATTATCAAATATTGCGAACCAGTGGGAAACGATCCGCGCATGGTCGACCTTTTGCTTCACCGGGCGCGAGAAGCGGCACCCAAGGTTCCGCTCGAAAAAACAAGTCTTTTGATCGTTGGTCACGGCACCAGCCTCAACGAGAAGTCCGCCGAAGCGGCCCAATCCCAGGCGAGGGCCATCAGGGAAAAAGGAATATACGCTGAAGTTTTCGAGGCCTACATGGAGGAGGCGCCGTTCGTCGCGGATTGGCGCAAAAACACCTCTCAGCCCAATGTCGTCGTCGTGCCTTTTTTCATCGCAGACGGCTTGCATAGCTACCAGGATATCCCTGTTCTACTCGGCATTGAGTCCGCACCGACCGTAGCGGCCAGTCAACAGGAAGTTTTCCGCCGAAATCCATATCGTCTGGACGGGCGCGCGCTCTACTATGCAAGCGCAATCGGTACGGAACCATTGATGGCGGACGTTATTCTCGACACGATCGACCGATTTGACCGCAAACATCTGTACGACTCAGCCGCATGATCAGGGATGAATTAGCACGTTTGATCCAGGATGGATATAACGCTCTTGGGGAACTCGAGTTTGCCGAGTCTTCCCACGGATACTTTCTCTACCATTCCGCCGACCGGAATTTGTTGAGCGAAACGCGGGTCTACCACTCGATTGAGGATGCCCGGATGATCGCTAAATATGATTCCTCCGGCGCTTACCGCCCTTTGAAAGGGGCACCCAATTTACCCAGAGGTTGGCGCATCGAGCTAACAAATGTTGACGAACTGAAAAGGGCTCTCGATTCGTTTTACCCTGGGGCCATCGGCTCCTGGCTGGCCTATCAAAACGGAAAAGCGCATCCAGTCTGTTTACGGCAAACGTTGAATCGGCAAACCGGCATGTACCGTGTGACGCGCAAGCTGACCGATGAACAGGCGCAAAATCTTGTCCAGGAAGCTTGCCGCTCGGATAGCCGATGCCTGAGGACTATCTTGTGGGGAATCGAGGATAGTCGCCCGCCAGACTTCCTTCCAAGTTCGAAGTTTGACCCCACTGTTGACCAAACCGGCCAGCAGCGTGCGGCTTTGCCGTTCCTCTGCCTGGAGGCTTGCAATCTGTTAGTGGCAGCAGCGAGAAATACCATGAAGAAGTCCTCTCGATGATTGCCTATCGATGCCGAACGCTCGTCACCATGGATGGCAAACCGATCGACAACGGTGCGTTTGTGGTCGACGGGACGCGTTTTGTGCAGACTGGCAAAGCTGCTGAAGTCCTGAAAGATCACGCCGGAGAGGTGGTGGACCTGGGCGAAGTCGTGGTGATACCCGGGTTAATCAATGCGCATTGCCACCTCGATTACACGCTCATGCGCGGAGCGATTCTGCCCGCGCGGAATTTTTCCCGCTGGGTTAAACGAATTAACGCACTCAAAAGATCCCTTACCGATAGCGACTACCTGCGCGCAACACAACTCGGCTTTGAGGAACTCAGAAAGTATGGAATCACAACAGTTCTGAATATTGTTTCTACACCTCAAATCTTTCCTCTGCTTCCCCCGCCCAAGATCCGGGCCTGGTATTTTCTCGAACTCATCGACGTGCGGCCCAGACCATGGATCGAAGAACATGCTTTTGGATCATGGCTGTTCCTTTCCGGAAACGGCGACCGGCTCGGCGGACTTGGACTGAGCCCTCACGCTCCCTATACCGCCTCTGCGAAAATGTATGAGGTCACGCTCGAATGTTCTCGTTCGCTGAACCTTCTGGTCACCACCCATATCGCCGAATCGAGCCAGGAATACGCGATGTTCGCCGAGAGCTCGGGAGATCTCCATGATTTCCTGAAACAACTGGGGCGACCGATGACCGATTGCGGATCCACTTCTCCCTTGCGGCATCTCATTGAAAACGGGTTGATCGACCCCGATTGTATCGTGGCCCACCTCAATCATCTGGATGATCGTGACCTTGAACTCCTGAGCCGGCCTGAATGGCGAAACCTACATATTGTGCATTGCCCAAAGAGCCACCGTTTCCTGCACCACAGACGCTTTCCGCTCGAAGCATTGACTGAACGCGGCTTGAATATCTGCCTCGGCACGGACAGCTTGGCGAGCAATGACTCGCTCAACCTCTTTTCGGAGATGCGCACGGCCAAAAAAGTCTATCCGACGCTTAACGCCCGAGACCTGATTGAAATGGTGACCATCCGACCGGCGCGCGCTTTAAAGCTCGAGCGTGAATTGGGCCGGATCGCCCCGGGCTACCTTGCCGATTCCATCGCGATTCCCTTTAAAGGCCCCACCGGCGATGTGTACGAGGCAATTATTCAAAACAGAGGAACAATCAAATGGATGATGGTCAATGGACAAATTTTAAAGTGATACGATTACTCGACGTTTTGATCGGCCTGTTCCTGCTGGTGGCGCCAGCGATCGGCGCTCCCTCCAAAGCAGGAGAGGCGCCGTCCGCCGAAAAATTAGATGGAGAAAAGGAACCAATCGTCTTCGCAGAAAGCGCCGCCGTGATCGACTCGTTTACCGGCGAATTTCTTTTCCTCAAAAACGAAAACGATATTCAATACCCGGCCAGCTCAACAAAAATCTTAACCGCTCTGTTGGTGATCGAGGCGGGGAATCTCGACCAGCCGGTCACGGTTGATCTATCCGACACCAAAGTTGAGCCAACCAAACTGGATCTGCAACCGGGAGAGCAATACACCCGGCGCCAGCTTATTTATGGTCTGATGCTGAAGAGCGCCAACGACGTCGCTATGGCGCTCGCTCGCGACAACGCCGGCTCAATCGAAGCGTTTGCTGAAAAGATGGACCGCAGGGCGGCAGAACTGGGAGCAACGAACAGCCATTTTGCCAATCCCAACGGGCTGCACGACCCCAGTCACTACACAACCGCTCATGATTTGGCGCTCATCGCGCGAGCTGCCATGCAGCAGCCATTCTTTCGCCAGGTTGTCGGAACGATTTACTACACCTGGAAGTCGCCCAAAGGCGTTGTCTACCAGCTGCGAAATCATAATCGTCTCCTTCGGCATTTTGCCGGATGCAACGGGCTCAAGACTGGTTACACTCGCGCCGCACAGCAGGTATTGGTAAGTTCCGCTCTCAGAGAAGGGCATGAAGTGATCTCCGTAGTGTTGCACACGAACAAGCCCGGCATCTGGGATGACAGCAAAGCGCTGCTCACCTATGGCCTGATCAAGGTTGGCTGCTCCCCCAGGACCATCGCCAACAGCTCTGAACGCGCTTCCGAGAAGGAAGACGCTTCGGGCGAAGGCGACGACGCGCACTAATCAGTTGTCGGTTGTCGGTTGTCAGTTGTCAGTTGTCAGTTGTCAGTTGTCAGTTGTCGGTTGTCAGGAAGGAGGGTGTTACGAAATTCGATGCAAGTTATTGGCAGCCTGTAGATTGCAAATAAAAATGGGGTTCGTCCTATTCTCGTTCCGATACGCCGATTTTCAGGAGGCGCTCCAGGCGGACCACCCATGCCTGACACTCTGAGGTTCCGTTCCCCGGAGGGGCTCCAGGACTAAGCCTTTGGGTTTCGTCCGTGTTTAAGGCCGTTTGCGCGGCTCCGGATGACTACGCCCCGAGAAGAAATCGAGTAGGAGTACGATTGTGCGGACCGATTGCGAGGAAGGAGAGGCATCCGCTCGAACGCGCGTTTCATCTCCGAGCCAGCGGCCTTTTTCCCCTCTCCTCATCCTCCAATCGTACTCGTACTCGAACTCGTCCTCGTACTCGGTTTTTCCATTACGCCGAGAAGAGGCGCCCGGTTGGTTTTATCGATTCGAGTTTCCCCAATTGTAGACCGCTTCTAGCTTCGATATCCAAAAATCGACGACGACGAGGACGATTGGAAACGACGCCTAGTCGATAGCTGCGATCCCGATTAAATTTACGTTCGATCGGAGGAGGCTCTTTCCTCGCAGTCGTTCCTAAAATCGTACTCGTACTCGATCTCGTCCTCAGGCCGGAGACGATCGAGGATTGGTCGCCTCAACTCACGCTTCTGCTCCCTACCGGCAACAGACAACTGACAACTGGCAACGAAACCGCCGAACGCCCTCGCAACAGCGAGAATCATTCAAAAATATGAGAATGCCGTATGAAATTTCTGGTAATTGCCGAAAAATTATTATAATCTGCAGAATTCTCATATTAACTTCCTATGGCGCGTATTTTTATTGTCGATGATGAACCCGCATTGGTCGAATGGATCTCCAACCTCTGCCAAGAACGCGGGCATCAGCCTTTTCACTATGATTCTTCCGATGCGGCGATCGACGCTTTGCCCAGTGTCGCTCCCCAACTCGTCATCGCGGACCTAAAAGCCGAGAAAACCGACGGATTCCAAATTCTACGGGAATGCAGAGAAAACCATCCTCACACGGTCGTCGTGATGATTGCCGCGTTTGCTTCTGTCGAATTGGCCATGAAAGCAATGCAATCGGGGGCTTTTGACTACATCACCAAACCCTTCAAAGTCGATGAACTGCAGCTCTGCATTCAGCGCGCTCTGGATCATCAGTCCGCGCTCCCCCGTAACAATACTGTCAAACGCGCCGCGGGCGATCCCTACAAGTTTGAGAATCTTATCGGCACCAGCATCAAGATGCAGACGATTTACCGGCTGATCGGGAAAGTCGCCGACACAGAAAGTACGATTCTAGTCCAAGGCGAATCCGGAACCGGCAAAGAATTGGTCGCCCGCGCACTCCATTACAACAGCCCGCGTCAGCATCATCCGTTCGTCGCGATCAATTGCAGTGCCCTTCCGGACAACCTCCTGGAGTCGGAATTGTTCGGTCACAAGAAAGGATCTTTCACAGGCGCGGTCACCGATAAAGTCGGCCTCTTCGAAGAGGGCAACCACGGCACGCTCTTCCTGGACGAAGTCAATTCGATGTCCCAGCCGCTGCAAACCAAGCTCCTGCGGGTACTGCAGGAGCGCCAAATCCGGCAAGTAGGCGACACGAAACAAATCCCGATCAATGTCAGACTGATCGCTGCCTCCAACGAATCGTTGAAGGCGAAAACACGTGCGGGCGCGTTCCGTGAAGATCTCTACTTCCGACTGGCCGTTATTCCGATCGAAATTCCACCGCTTCGGGAACGAATTGAGGATGTTCCGCTGTTGGTCGGTTGTTTCTTGCAGAAGCATGCGTCGCAAACGGGAACTGAGCAAAAAAAGATGGATGCAAACGCGATGGAACGCCTCCTTCGGTACACCTGGCCGGGAAACGTCCGCGAACTCGAGAATGCAATCGAAAGAGCATGCGCGCTCAGTGACGGAGGCGTGATTCGAGCTTCGGATCTACCCCCTCACGTACTCAATGAAACGGGAGCGCTGGAGAAGACGCCGGATTCGGAGTGGAGAGTCGGCCAACCGCTCGACGATTTCGTGCGCAATCAGGAGCGCAAATACATCGAGATAACGCTCAAGTTCAATCGAGGCTCACGGGAAAAAACGGCCAGCATGCTCGGGATCAGCATTGCAACACTCTACCGAAAACTAGATTTGAAACATCACCGAGTATAAAGGAGCAGCAGGCCCGAGCATTTGCTTATCCGCGGACGCTGAGCCTCTATTCCTTTATTCTGCCTCCTTGAAGTTCGCCCGTTGCTCTTCTAGAGTCACGGTTCGACAGGATAAGCATTTTCCGTATGGCCGGTCCCGGAATCCATCAGTTCCAAAATTTAACAATGCAGCAGGTGCTCGCACCGCAGCTGCAACAGAGCCTGCAGATTTTGCAGGCTCCAGCGCTGGAACTCAGGAATATCGTTCAGCAGGAGCTGCAAACAAATCCTATCCTCGAAGAGGATAGTGACACGTTCGAGGCCGAGGAACGTTCCAAGGATGACTCCGAATTCCAAGAGGAGTTCGAGCGATTGGCCAAGCTGGACGAGGAATGGCGGGATTACATGGCTCAGAATGTCAGCTACTCGGCCAGAAATCTTGAGGACGAGGAACGACGACAGTTTTTCTTTGACTCGATCGCCAGCCAGGAGACTTTGCAGCAGCATCTCTGGGAGCAGTTGAACACCTCCGACGTAGTCGAATCGCAACGTAAAGCGGCGGAACTGATCATTGGCAACATCGACGATCTCGGTTTCCTCCAGACTTCGCTGGAAGAAATCTCGACCAACACGGGGCACCCTGCAGAAGAGTTGCAGGAAATGCTGGACCTTATCCAGACGTTTCATCCTGTCGGAGTGGGGGCCCGCGACCTGCGAGAGTGTCTGCTAATTCAGCTGCGCCGTCTGGGAAAGGAAGGGAGCCTCGAATACCAGATTGTCGACCAACATCTTGAAGATCTGGGGCGCAAGCGACTGCCGGAAGTCGCTCGCCGGCTTGGTGTTACCGTTGAACAGGTGCAAAAGGCGGCCAATTTCATCTCCACTCTGGACCCCAAACCCGGCCAGATTTTTACTCCCGATCCGAACAGCTACGTGCTGCCCGACGTCAGCGTCGACAAAGTAGGCGACGATTACGCGGTCTCGCTGAATGGAGATCAAGTTCCACATCTGCGGATCAGCAAGACTTACAAAGATCTGATGACGCAGGGAACGAACGGCACGGACGTCCGGGATTATATCCGAGAAAAGATTCGCAGCGGGAAATTCCTGATCAAGAGTATCCATCAACGGCAACAGACGATCTTGAATATCGCGAACGAAATTGTGAAACGGCAGCATGAATTTCTGGAGAACGGAACGGCCTTTCTCAAGCCGCTGACGATGGCCCAGATCGCTGAGACAGTCGGCGTCCATGAGACCACGGTCAGCCGCGCGATCTCGGGAAAATATATGGCGACCCCTCAAGGGGTCTTCGAAATGAAGTACTTCTTTACACCAGGTTATCAGACTGCGGGCGGCGCTTCCCTAAGCAATACGAGTGTGAAAGAAGCGATCTCCGAACTCGTCCGCAACGAAGAGACTCGAAATCCGCTCAGCGACAAAGAAATTGTGGAAATTCTCTCAGACCGCGGTATACCGATAGCCCGGCGAACGGTTGCCAAGTACCGGGCAGAGTTGAACATTCTGCCGAGCAACCTTCGCAAGCAGTATTGAACAAGTAAGTGTACCGCCAATTTGTTTTAGGATGTTTATTGGCTGTCTGGAGCATGACGGCCTGGTCCAAAGGGTTCGATTTTCAAACGGACACGTTCGGCTTCGCCAACCAGACCTACTTTGACTACAAGCCACTGACGGACAGCCAAACGCAAATCATCCGAAGACACGGACGCGTGCCCGATTTTTCGCGCCACTGCTTCCAGATGTGCCGGGCCGTCCTCCAGTTTTTTCAATTCACGGAATTTCGTCCGGATCTCCCCAAGGTCTCCGAATCGGACTATCAGAAGATTGTCCGCAGAGTGAGCAGGGTCCCTGCCTGGAGCTCCGGGCCGAGTGTCAAAGTGATGGTTCCAGGCTACAAAGATTTGCACGATTTTTCCCTCGGTGAGACCTTGGCGATACAAAAGAACCTCGGTATTTGGTGGCCGGCTTACTGGAGAATCGGTAACTGGCGAATTGTTTTCCCGGTGCCGCGTTCAGGCCAGGAGTGGATCGCAAATTGGCTACGAAACCAACTCGACGATGGGCGAATCAGGGCCGTCTATATCACCCGTTTCAAACCGATTAATCATTGTCTGGTCGTCTACCACTACACCTCCGCCCAGAATGGCGACATCGTTTTTGACGTGTACGACGCTAACCAACCTGGCAAGCTTGTCCAATTGACCTACCGGGCGTCGGACCGGAGCTTTTACTATGACAAAACGTGGTATTACCGCGGAGGGCTGGTGAGTGTCCTCCAACTTTACGTCTCTCCGCTCTACTAGTGCTAGTGTCCTGTCCCCGAAGTAACCTGCAAGGATATGCCCTTTCTTCATTGGTTCAAAAAAAAGTCTGAGAGTGCAAAAACCGAGACCAAATCTCTCCTCATCGAGGAACTCGCCAAGAAACAGGCGGATTCCCCGGAAACGGTGGGCGCCAATTTGCGACAAGAAACCGCTCCAGGGACGCTGCCGAATGAGGAGCAAGCGGCCGATTTCCAGCCCATACCGCAAAACCCGGCCAGCGATTCCACCCTTCCGGTAAACGAACCCGGCACACCGTCGGCCACACCGCATATCTCCGTCCCGATTGGAGCTTTTTACGCGAAGTTGCCCGCTCATTTGCTAGCGCCTATAAAGCCGGATCTCACGCAATCCGTCCAGATTGCCGAAGAAGACGTGGTGCTCGATCAAGAAACCCAAGAAGCGACGCTCTCTCTATCCATTCTAAGTTTGTCGTGTCCCGATTTATTCGTTCGTGCCGTTGAGGGTTCGGACGATGTCCCGGTTACGTTTTCTCTTAACCATCCGAAGGAGGCGGAGCCGCTCCCTGCTGACAGCGCCTTTCTCGCAAAACCGGCATCACCGCTCTCACACGCCGCAGCTGCTTCAGATGCCATGATTGAAGCCGGCGGAACCCCAGGCGGCGCCGACGAAATCAGGCTCCGGCTTCAACCTATCCTCACCGATTTCCCACCCCAGCTTGAGCCCCCTTCAATTCGCTCCCTGATCGGTACTGAAAGCGAGATCGCGCTCCCGCTCGCCCTCATCCAGTCACAACTTGTGCACGGCCGCGTTGTCGTTCCTGGCGAAATATTCTGCAGGGCGCTGCCAAGTGAATTGAAACCTTATTTTGAAGGCATTGATCCTGCCGCGGAGATCCCGATCCCGTTGCAGGAAATCTTTTCCCGACTCCCGCCTGAGGCGATTCAGCGCCGAGAAGACCAGGAAATGGATCGTCTGGAGGAGACGATCCCGACCCCCTTCAGCGCGCATGCGGAAGAAGATGCTCAACGATTCAGCCGCGTTCCGCCCGACGCGACTCCATCTGCAATCGACGCGCCTCAACCAAAGGATGAACCACCGAAAGCCGTCATCGAGGGTGATACGAAAAGATTGCAGGCGATTTTCATGACGGATGAGCCGCTCGACTTGGTCAAGACCATCCAGAGGGTGGCTGAGTTACCCGGTCTCAGATCGTGCATACTGAGCACCATCGATGGCCTCAAGCTGGCGGGAAACCTTGGGGACCCTGGCCAGGAAAGAGCGACTGCCGCCTTGTTGTGCGAACTATTCCAGGGAACGCAATCGAAATTGGCAGCGGTGGGCGTCGGCACGCTTGAAACCATCACTTTGTATTGCGGTCTTCAACAATTGAGCACCTTCGTCCAGGGAAAGCTTTGTCTGACCGTTCTCCATGACAACCGACCATTCAAACCAGGCGTCCGGGAAAAGATCCAAGCCGTGATGAGCGAGCTTGCCGCTCTGAGCGCGTCTGAAAATCCGCTTTGACTCAGGTCACCAATGCCAATCATCAATTACGCCAGCAAAGAGATTCAATTCAAGATCGTGTACTACGGGCCTGCACTGGGCGGCAAAACGACCAACCTGGCCTATATCCATTCCCGAATTTCTCCTGCCCACAGAGGTGATCTAGTTTCGCTGGCCACGGCGGCCGACCGCACACTTTTTTTTGATTTTCTGCCATTGAACGCGCTGACGCTTCAGGGGTTCAAAACGAAGTTCCAGCTCTATACCGTACCGGGGCAAGTCATCTACAATTCGACCCGCCAGCTTGTCTTACGAAGCGTCGACGGTGTGGTATTCGTCGCCGATTCCCAGTGGGACAAAATGGAAGAAAACGTGGCCAGCTTTCGCAACCTTGAACAAAACCTCCAAAAACAAAACCTGCTCCTCGAACAAGTTCCGCTCGTGTTGCAGTTCAACAAACGCGACCTCCTGAATGTGGCTCCAACAAACTACCTTGAGTACTTGTTAAATAATCGGAAAAGAAGAGTACAAAGCTTCGAATGCGTGGCCAGTACCGGCGTGAACGTCTTCTCAACCCTCGACGCAGTCACTCAGCTGCTCCTTCACAAGTTCAAAAAGGAAAACACCCAACTTTTTCCCGGACCCGGAAAGCAACCGGTGCGGTAGTACACCAGCTATATTGAAGCAAGAGCTATTCCCGTCGCGCGCCCTCCTTGGCCCAAGTTGTTGCAGCCAGACCATAGCTCATCTATTAGTTCCCGATGATCGACTACATGCAAAAAGGGGGGCCGTTGATGTGGCTCATTCTGGTTTGTAGTGTTGTTTCCATTGCTGTCTTTGCAGAACGGCTTCTCTATTTTCATCGAGCGACGATCGACTTGGGCGAATTTCTGCAAGGCTTGTCGAACCTGGTCCGGAAACGAAACCTCGCCGAAGCGCGTGTGGAATGTCAGACCACTTCCGTACCGGTAACCCGAGTCATCCACGCAGCGCTGATACGCCATCAACTGCCTCGTACCGAGCTTCGGGAAATCGTCCAGGAAGCCGGGCAACTGGAGGTGCCGCGCCTGGAGCGCAATCTTGGAATGCTCATCGCCATCGGCTACATCTGCCCGCTTATCGGGTTACTTGGAACGGTCACCGGGCTAATCCAGGCCTTTGTCCAATTGTCCGCGAACAACGGGTACGCCACCCTGGCCGACGTCTCCGGCGGGATCTACCAGAGTTTGCTGACCACGGCAGCAGGTCTTGTGGTGACGATTCCAACGATCCTCGGTTATTGCCATCTTTCTGCGCGTTTGAATGCTCTGCTCCATGATATGGAACGGGCCGGAATCGAAGTGATCAATCTCCTTTCCGAAGGCGAAGGCGATTCATCGATCATTGAATTTGCTCCGAAGTCACAGGTTGCCGGCGAGCACCGATGAAACTAGTCCGGTCAATCCATCTGAATCCTTTTTTGATCTTCCTCATTCCGTTGGCGGATCTTTGTTTCCTGCTGCTGCTGCTGTTCCTGGTCAGCTCGACCTTTCTCCTCCATCCAGGAATCAGCGTCAACCTTCCCTTTTCGAAGTTCACGCTTGGGCCGCAAAAGAACCCGGTTATTGTCAGCATTACCGCCGGCCCCTATCCGCTGGTTTACTACCGCGATCAGCAGATCAAACTCGAGGACCTCGCGGATCGCCTCGCGGAAGATCACTCCCCGGACCGATCGATTATCATCCAGGCTGATCGTTTAACTCCCCAGGGATCCGTCGTCGAGGTCATCAATCTCTGCCTCGAGAACGGTTATTCGGTCGTGCTCGCGACTTCGCCGAAAGGACAATGAATCAGCCGGAAGCGCATTTTATATTCGACTGGCGAAAAAGCCGCTGGAATTACCGGTTACCCGTTCTGATCGCGATCTCGTTCTTCGCCCACCTCTTCTGTTTTTATATTTTTCGCGTCGTTTACCCGACGACCACATCCCTTCTCCCTCCCTCAGCGCAAGTGACGGTGCTGGATCCAAACAGGGCGCAAGATAGAAGCTTGCTGGAGTGGGTCGCCGTGAATGATCCAGCGTATGTCAGCGCACCGAGATTCGATTCCCGAGTGATCGCTCAAGTGGCGCCTCGATATAAGCCCATCTATTCCTCACTCTCTGTTGAGTTGAAGCGCTCTGACTCAGCCAAACCGCCGGAACAGGAAGTCCCATCGCTATTTTCCGCTGAGACCCTTTTGCCGATGCGGTCACGGCCCCAGGAAGAGGCACCTCCGACCACATTTCCGACTCGCTTGGAGATCGCGTCGACGCTTCAATCGCGGGCCCCGGCGTCTTGGCCGGCGTTACCAACCAGTGCAGCTCTTTCAGAGCCGACGTCAATCTTCGTTGGCGTGAGTCCCCAGGGAGGAGCCGACTATATTTTTCTGACGCAATCGAGCGGGAATGGTCCACTCGACCAGAAAGCGGAGGATTTCGTTCACACGGTAAAGTTCATGCCCGATCCAAACTGGACCTGGGGAGTGGTTACGCTGCGCTGGGGAGGAACGCAGCCATGATTCGAGTCGAACTGCCGGTATTGGTCTTTATCTACCTCATTGTTTTCCTTGCGGCGGTCTTTTCACTTTGGATAGTTTACGAATGGCTTCGCCTACGTCGCGAGAAAGATGCCTTGCGTTACCGGGTTCGATGTACCATTTGTGCCTCTATTTTCGAAGACAAAACCAACAACTTGCTTCCACGATGCCCCCGCTGCGGCAGTTTGAACGAAAGACTTAAAATAGGAGGACTATAACGCTATGGCAATGTTCATCGGGCGAAATCGAAAAGCCCGTACGACATACGGTTTCGATGAGATTGCGCTTGTCCCGGGTAGCGTGACAATCAATCCAAACGAAGTGGATATCACGTTCAGCGTACCCCATAAAAACAGGGAACCGCTCAAGCTCCTGATTCCGATCCTTGCCAGCGCGATGGACGGAGTCGTCGACGTAAATTTTGCGATCGAAATGGGCAAACTCGGTGGGCTGGCGGTGCTGAATCTCGAGGGTGTCCAAACCCGCTACAAAAATCCGCGGGAAGTTCTGCTTAAAGTCCTGGAGGCCGATAAAGAACACGTGACGGGTCTCCTGCAGAAGATTTACCAGGAACCGGTCCAGGAAAATCTGATTGCCGCGCGCATCAAAGAAATCAAGGACGCCGGTGTGATCTGTGCCGTCAGTTCCATCCCGCAAAAAGCAGAACGCTACGGAAAAATTGCCCAGGAAGCCGGGGTCGACGTGTTCGTCGTCCAAAGCACGGTTTCGACGGTGCGACACATTTCTACAGAATACAAGTCGCTTGATCTCAAAGACTTCTGCCGTGAAATGAGATGTCCCGTGATTGTCGGCAATACCGTCGGGTACGACGTTACACTGCAACTCATTGAGTGCGGCGTTGCGGGTGTGCTGGTCGGGGTCGGACCTGGAGCTGCCTGTACGTCGAGAGGCGTCTTGGGGCTTGGGGTACCGCAAGTAACGGCTACGGTGGATTGCGCTGCTGCGCGCGACTACCATCACAAGAAGACAGGATGCTATATCCCGATCATCACCGACGGCGGAATGAGCAAAGGCGGCGACGTCTGCAAGGCCCTCGCTTGCGGCGCGGACGCAGTCATGATCGGCAGCGCTTTCGCAAAAGCGGTCGAAGCGCCGGGCAAAGGATACCATTGGGGCATGGCAACACCCCATGCCAATCTCCCGCGCGGCACCCGAATCAGAGTTGGAACAACCGGCCCCTTGCGACAGATCTTGTTCGGTCCCGCTGACGTTGACGACGGCAGTCAGAATCTGGTCGGAGCAGTTACGACCTGCATGGGGAACGTCGGCGCTGCCGATCTCCGTGAGTTCCAGGAGACGGAAATCATCATTGCTCCGTCCATTCGGACCGAAGGAAAACTCTTCCAACAGGTCCAGATGGTCGGGATGGGGTCCAGAAACTCCTGAGTCGTATTTCAGGTTCAAATTTCTGTTGCTTAACCGCATTTTGCGGACTAACGCCGTATCGGAGCCTCATGAGTAATCGACGAGTCGTGGTCACCGGCATTGGAGTTGTTTCCCCGATAGGAAGCGATTTGAAATCGTTCTGGGAAAACCTGGTGAACGGAAAGAGCGGTATTCGCCAAATTACCCAGTTCGATTCCGCCACCTACGACTGCCATATTGCCGGGGAGGTTCCCGATTTCCAACCCTCGCTCTACTTCAAAAATCCCAAGGATGTCCGGCGCGCCGATCGATTTGCACAATTCGCAGTCGCGGCTGCTAAGCTGGCGCTCGAGGACAGCGCGCTCGATCTCGCGAAGATTGATCGCACCCGGTTCGGGGTGCTCGTGGGCAGCGGAATTGGCGGGCTCAAGAGTCTGGAAGACCAGCATACGGTTCTAATGAACAAGGGTGCTTCGCGCGTCTCTCCGTTCATGGTCCCGATGATGATCGTGAACATGGCGAGCGGGTTGATCTCGATGGAGTACGACCTCGAAGGGCCAAATTTTTCCATCGTCACCGCCTGTGCAACAGCCGCAAACTCCATCGGAGAAGCTTGGCGCATGATCCGTTACGGAGACGCTGACGGATTTCTCGCCGGCGGATCGGAAGCCGTGATTTGCCAGCTTGGCATTGCCGGCTTTTGCGCGATGCGGGCGATGAGTACGCGGAATGATGAACCCGAGAAGGCGTCAAGGCCATTCGACCGGGATCGTGACGGATTTGTGATGGGAGAGGGCGCCGGGATTCTGGTTCTCGAGGAATACGAGAGTGCAAAGGCGCGTGGCGCTCAGATTTACTGCGAACTGGCCGGATATGGCCTGACGTCAGATGCGTACCACATGACTTCTCCGCGGCCGGACGGAACGCCTGTCGCTCGAGCGATGCAGTTGGCGCTGGATTACGCGGGTGAAAACGTGACTGAAATCGACTACATCAACGCGCACGCCACGTCCACCATGGTGGGCGATGTTTGCGAAAGCAACGCGATCAAGTTGCTCGCGGGTGACTACGCGAAGAATGGCCTCCTCGTCAGCTCGACCAAATCGATGACTGGTCATCTTCTCGGCGGCGCTGGCGGCGTCGAAAGCGCCGTTTGCATTCTGGCCATCAAGAACGGAATTATTCCGCCCACCATCAACCTGGATCATCCTGATCCGGATTGCGATCTCGATTACGTTCCGAACGTGGCCCGAACAAAGAAAGTTCGCCTCGCGCTCAACAATTCGTTTGGCTTTGGCGGACATAATGCAACGCTGGTATTCCGCGCCTTGGATTAGCGCGCAATGCAAGAAGTCAGAAGTTTCAACGGGCCAAGGCCTAATTACGGGACAAATACTGACCTCGAATCGGCCGCTAGCTTAACTTCTTCAGGAGTTAGTGACATTCTGTAAAGTCCGTACTCAGATGGTGTGTTGAACAGGCACGTTCTGCTTCTACTTGCGGCAGCAATTCTCTGGTCCCTGGGCGGCGTTCTGATCAAGTCGATCGATTTGGCTCCTGCGGCGATAGCCGGCGCACGCAGTCTGATCGCGACGGTAATCATGACCCTGGCAATGCCCGGCGTTCTCCGAAAAGTGTCGTGGAAAACCGTCCCTGGTGCCATCGCCTATTCGGCTACCGTCTTTCTGTTTGTCGTCGCGACGAAGCTCACCACGGCGGCCAACGCGATCTTTCTTCAATACACCGCGCCGATCTATATCGCGATAATCAGTCCCTGGTTCCTCGGCGAGCGAACCAAGTGGCACGATTGGGTACTCGTTTTGCTCGCCCTTTCCGGCGTGGGCCTTTTTTTTCTCGACCAACTCAGTCTCCAAGGATTTTCAGGTGTCATCGCAGCGCTCGGCAGCGGCTTCGCTTTCGCGTGGCTAACAGTGCTTATGCGGCGTCAGAAAGCAGGGTCGCCGGAAGCTGTGGTGCTCCTGGGCAATGTCGTCACCTTCCTCGTTGCGTTGCCGTGGATGTTCCCTATTCCGGGAATTGAGCAGAATGGTCCCCGACTCCTCCTCCTGGGGACCGTGCAGCTGACAATTCCGTATCTCCTTTATTCAGTGGCGATCCGGCACGTCCGAGCGCTCGATGCCTCCATCATCAGCATCATTGAACCGATCCTGAATCCCATTTGGGTGATGCTCGTCACGAGCGAACACCCTACTTTCTGGTCGATTGTTGGGGGATCGATCGTTTTGGCCACTTCGTTCACCAGGAGCTTCCTCGCCTCCCGCGCCGCAGCTGCACCCGAAGCTTTTCCGCTTGATCCCTGACCAATCTTCGGGCAGGGCGGGGAACTCCGTCCAAGTTCCCTCTCCCCAATCGTCCTCGTCCTCGTACTCGGTTTTTGAACCTCTAACTCTAAGCTAGCCCGACTTTCTCTACTCGAGGGGTTCTCGACCCGGGAAGGCGCTCTAAATGGACATCGTGGTCAAAAGGTCTGCACTACAAGAGCGATGTCTTAAATTTGATCCAAGAGCTTTCGGCGAGAGCTGATGCGCGGCGGCGGTTGGGGCGGCAGCGTGAGCTTGAGTTGTTCGAGCAGGATTTTTTGATCGGGTTCTGGTTGAGTGTAGCGGCTTAAAATCAGAGTGCGGCCGTCGGTCGTCGGGAAGTGCACATCGAGCATCTGGATGGCGGCAAACTTGTCCAGAACGGCACGTGGGGTCAGGCCGGGTGCGAGCGGACGCAACCGGGCTCGCAAGGTCACGTGCAAGCAGTAAGCCATGAAGGCGACAAAGATATGGGCCTCGATCCGACGCTCGAGTTGGTGAAAAATGGGGCGCAGCGCCAAGTCGTCCTTCAAGTTCTTAAAGGCCGCTTCGATTTCGACGAGCAGGATATAAAATTGCCACAGTTGAGCTGGGTCACGTCCCAGGAGGTTTGTCCGCAGCAGGTA
>DATHPZ010000098.1:0-2648 GCA_035483355.1 Chthoniobacterales bacterium
GACTATTCCCAGTCGGATCTGAACAAAGTAGCGCTGCGCTTAAATCAACGTCCACGACAAACTTTAGGTTTTCAGACTCCTGCGAGTAAACTTCAAGAAAGTGTTGCGTCGACCCATTGAGACCACCCGACTTACCAGGCATTACCCGCGTTACGGGAGGTGGACCCAAATGTCTGCAGGGTTGTCTGCGACATGAGCAAGCAACGAGAGACTTGTCCGAGACGTTATCCATCGTGCTGCAAGAGGCGGCCAGCCTTTACAATTTTCTATGATCATCCTGAACCTCGGCCTCTTCACAAGGGTCTTCCCATCGCTGATTGTCGGCATTTTTCGAAGGATCGGAAGCCGCCTTTTTCTCAATTGATTTGTCTGATGGAGAGGGGGGCGGGAGAAAGGTTATCTAGCGCGTGGGCGCTGGCTCGACGGGTTCTTTGGGCTTCTCGATTTTCTGCTGATCCTCGACGGAGAATAGCAAAAAGTTGCTGAAGGTGTGACGCCGGTGATAGCGCTGCCCCGATAGGGAGCAGTACCAATCGGCGCTCTTCGGCAGCCAGAGGCGCATGGTGTTATTTCGGAAGTCGACAGGCCCGTATTCGATCAATTGGTGGTCCCGCAGAAGGCGAATCTCGGGGACCGGCCGCATCAGATCCGATTCCATCGCGACGATTTGCGAGCTTTTCGTATCGATCCACGCGCGACCTTTCAGCCTCACCGGAAAGGACTTGCCGCCGACGTGATAGACCAGCGTTTCGCTATTGCGGTCGGTTCTTTGCTGGAAATGGACGACCCAAGCCGGTTTGTCGCGCCAGGACCCACGACCCTCGCAGGAGAACTCGTACTTTTCCTGGTAGTAAGGATGAAAAACGAGAGCGAGCGTGGGAAGGCCGATGGTGCCGATATGCGCCGGAAAATCCTGCACGGAGGCGGATCCATTGCGGTATTCCTGCACGTCCAGATGCAAATCGAGCTGGCGAATTTCGACCAGATAATTGAACTTTCGGGTCTCGCTGGAAGTTTGCAGGCCGAGAGGACTCAGATTGGAGTGCTCGATTCTTTCGGTGGCGGTAAAACGGTCCACATTCTGCATGAGTTCCTTAACGCGACCGGCCGCGGCCTGGATCACTTCGTCCAGTTGGCAGGCGGTGCCTGGGTCTAGAGCGAGCTTTTCCTGATCGACATCGGGCGGCGCCCAGTTGGTTTCGGTTTCGGGCGTAAGCGCGGGTAGAGCCGGCAGCTCGACGAGGCCTGGTTGATTGGCATCTGTGGGTAATTCTAACTCGGCGACCTCCGCAGCGGAGGAATTCGTTGCCGCTGGGACCGCATCTGCTTTCGGCTGATTCGGCGCGCGCATACGTTCGATTAACTGTTGCGCGGTAGACGCTTGCGGGCTGCGAGGCTGTTCGCGCAGGGACTGTTCGAGCGATTCGGTCGCCCGCGCATAGTCCCGCTGAAGATATTCCGCTTCGCCCAGCGCCAGCAATGCGGGCGCGTGATTGGGCGCGATGTCAACGGCCTTTTGCAAATAGGGGCGGGCTTGAGCGGAGTCCTTACGCCGGAGAAGAAGCACGCCCATCAGATAATTGCCATCGGCGAAATTTGGCGCGGCAGCCAGAGCGCGCGTCAGATGCTGTTGAGCGTCGTCGAGCTTGCCAACCTGCAGCGAACGCAGACCTTTCTCAGTTTCCTTGATGGCTTTGGGATTCACGGCTCCGCCGCCCGACGGAGCGCGCGAGAGGGTTACACCGGTTTCCGGGATCATGGCCACCAGGAGATTTTGGACTCCTCCGGTGCCGATCCCGATCTGTTCGCGCACGGTGCGATAGCCCGACGCGGAGACTTCGACAAGGTATTGGCCCGAAGGGATACTGTTAAAGGCCGTTAGTCCGGATTCGTTCGTGCGACTCGTCAGGTTGATGGTCATATCGGCCGAGCGCAGCGTCACCGTGGCGGAGGTGGCAAACGGCGAACCGGTGTCTTGCTGTACGCGCACATTGATTAGGCCGTTAAAGGCCGGACTCGTATTCTCGGGCAGGAGGACCGGCACCGCAACGCGTTGTGCTTGCAGAACATCAGGCTGGGCGAACGAAAGAATGCCAGCGAGAACGGCGAGTGTCTTTAGCGGAAAGAATGGAAGGTTGCGACGCAAGCTCGGGACTCCGGTTTTACAGCCACGCCGATGCACTAGTCTCCGTCCAACCAAAGAACCTGTCAATCGATCCCTCGGATCGAGCGGCGGTAACTCGGAACGGATCCGCAATTTCCGTTTCACGAGACGTGCGAATTGAACCCTGACCACTGGCATTTCAGGTTGGTTTTCGAACATCGTGATTGCCCTCAACTCCTGATTAACGCGGTATCTCTAACGACGCCGGCCGTGTCAAGAGTGTTTTCTGTTCTTTTCTACCAAAACTCGGACACACTTCTCGGTCGGCGCATGAAGTGCGTCTTTTTCTGCCCTTCTGTTCATCGGTGTCACCCTAACCTGCTCAGCCCGTTTACGATCATCCACTCCGTGTTGCCCACCAAACATCTCTTCGATCACCATCGACCATGATGAGTTATTCGAACTCCCCATTGCTAAAGGGAGGCGGGTAGCCTAATCAACCGGCCGGTGACTTTTCGCACCATACCGCGTTTCTGGCATCCCC
>DATHPZ010000099.1:0-3740 GCA_035483355.1 Chthoniobacterales bacterium
TATCCGCGACAAAGATATCGTTACCTTGATCGGCTGTGACCTGGCTCTTTTTAACTTCGACGGTCCGGAACTGGATTCAGGAACAGTGGTCGAGTTTATGTTTGCGAAATTCGCCGATATTCCGTCGCTCCTTTTGCGAACCGATTTCCGGCGCGCTGGAGATCAAGGGGAGGACCCTTGGAATCTCATGATGAGCTTTTACCCACGGACCCGGACACTCTGTTTGAACAGCATGGAGATCTACAAAAAAGCGCTGAGTTCCGGGATGTCTCCGGTACGCGCTGGGCAAAGCCTGACCGAACAGGTAGCGGATGCAGCGGTCAGGGAGTTGGAACTGTTAAGCCATCTGGCTCCCGTGATTCCAGATCAATTAACCGAACCAGTTTTTCGCTGGCTCAGCAAAATGCCGGGATTTCATTCCTCCGAGAGTGGTGAGAAAGTGATGGCTGCACTTGCACGGAAGAAAGCGAACCGACCCCTGACTTAGCCTGCCGGCGCATGCAGACTGCGATTTCTATGGCGAAAAATTTCCAACCTCTCATCGATGAACTAAAGGTTATCATTGAGAATTCCCGCAACGGACGGCTTTCAACTGCCGACGAACAAAAGGGCGCTGCGTTGTTCAAGGAATTGGTCACGTCCGGAGGCAAACCGCTGTCGAGCGCGCTGGAACTTCTCGGGGATCTTCCATGGTTTGTTCCGGTAAACGGCGCCCTGGAAGCGTGGCCTCAATTGACTCCCGCCAAACAACGAAACTTCTTCGCCGCCTTGAAGCCGTTGGAATCGGAAGCCTCGCGACGAATGCGTCTAAGCATTGCGCGCGGGCTGCACAAATTGGATCCGTCTTCCGCGGTTAAGCTCATCGTTGCCACCCTGCAAAGTTTGCGTGCGGAAACTGGCCTGGAACAAAAAGACCGCCAAATTTTTTACAGCGTTCTGATTGGAAAAAACAAACCGTGGCTATTGCAGCTCGACCTGAAATCTCTAAAGCCTCCCGAAGCAAAGATGGTGGCGCTGACTGCGATCGAGTGTGCAGCAGGCGCCAACCCTCCGGCGGCAGTGGCGGTGATCCAATGGGCCAAACCATTTCAGCCGCTCAACACCATTCCCGAAGCGCTCCAACAGGAGTTGGCCAAGACTTTCAGAAAATGGAGTTCACGCTGGCAAAAACAGCTCGGGGAAGAGGATCTACCTCCGATCCTGGCCGAGATCCTGCAGGCAAAAACGGCCAAATCCGGCGACGACCTCCCGGATCCGCCGGCGCCGGAACCGGCGCCTCAGTCGATGACCCAGGAACCGGTTCAACACTCGCATCAGCAAAATCGACGCCGGCCGCAGCATCAACAAGGCAAACCGCAGGCGACCGGTCCGGGTGATAATCGACACGAAAAATCACATCGGCAGAGGTTGGAAAAACCGCCTCCCAACCTGCAGAAGCCGGGCGTCGAGGTATTGGATCTTCTGAAGCAAATTCAGGCGCAATTCGACAATCTTCGAGAAGAATTGCAAGCCGCCAGAAATCAGCTCCGCCAATCGCATCAGCCATTGAAGCAGGGAGAGCCGCATGCGATCGAGACCAGCAAGGAGGTGGGAAAGTTACGAGAAGAAAACGCGCGGTTGACCGAAACTGTAACCGCGCTGCGCGAAACCTTGAGCGAGTTGGCCAACGAAAATTTCGATCAGGCCGTCAGTCGGAGGGCCGACACCGGAGCGCCGGTAACGGATCCCGTCGAACAATACAAATCCCTCCTCACGCTTAGAGTCCGCGAACAGATTGTGAACTTCCACACGCTGAATCGCGAAAACAACGTCGATGGCCTCCCGCTGCTGCTGGATAATATTCTGCGAACTCTGCAGGAAAGCGGTATCGACCTGGAAAATATTGAAACTCCGCCGCCGCAAGCTCGAAGAAAGTACTGAGCTGCACGAAATCTGTGAAAACTGCGTTTATCTCATCGCGCATTTCACGCCAGCGCCTGATAGGAAAGATTCGCAAACCGCTGAAATAACCCGTGCTCGTTATAAGGAAGATGTTGGACGAAACAGAGTGCCACCTGTTTCTCCTGGGGATCAATCCGGCAATAGGTCGTTGCCATGCCAGCCCAACCAAATGAACCGATTGTGCCAAGGGTACCTGCCAATCCATTATCAAGCCGCACATCGACTCCGAGACCAAAACCGTGTCCCACACCCAGGTTGTGGAAAGGAACAGCCAAGCCGGTCAGGTGATTGGTGACCATCAACTCCCAGGTTTTGCGTCCAATAATCCGCGTCCCTGCCAACTCGCCTTTGTCGCAGAGCATCTGACCAAAACGAGCGAAATCATCGAGGGTCGAAAACAAACCGCCTCCGCCTCCCGGAAAATTCCTTTGCCCCTCGACAATCTCCCCTCGGAGCGACGGTACCGGTCGCAAAGCGCCGTCAATGCCATGCTCGTAGACCTTTGCCAGCCGTTCCTTTCGAGCACCGGTCACTGCGTACGTGGTATCGATCATCCCCAACGGTTCCAGGATGCGCTCATTCAAATAGGCGTCGAGACGTTGACCGCTCACCACTTCGATTACCCGGGCGAGAACGTCGGTGGAAAATCCGTATTCAAACCGCGTTCCAGGGTGCCACTTGAGCGGGAGCCGTGCCAGATCGCTCACCAGCTCTGCCAACGATTTGGCATCTCCCTCGTTCAACGGACGATAGATTTCACCGATCGGCTCACCCGGAGCATCGTAAATCATTCCGGATGTATGGGTGAATAAATGCTGGATCGTGAGCGCTTTGTCAGCAGGAACCAGTTGCGGGTCTTCCGCTGTTCCGCCGACAAACACTCGAAGATCGCGAAACTCGGGGAGGTACTCCGCCACTGGATCGAGCAATCCTAATCTTCCTTCTTCGAGAAGAGTTAAGGCAGCAACACTGACCACCATCTTAGTCATTGAGTAGACCCGAACAATGGTGTCACGCGACATCGGAAGGCCGAGTTCCCGATCCCGAGACCCGACCGCAAAGATGTCGGCTATCTCTCCGTTCCGTGCCAGGAGGAGGCTGACTCCAACATGCTGACCGTCGTGGACAAACTGCTCGATCCGCCGATGTAATCGCTCTAACCGCTCCGGAAGATATCCTAGATTCGACGGTTCGCCTGACGCCAAGGTATTCGTGATCATCATCTCAATTAATCATCATCTCAATAAGTGAAGTTCTGATATTGTCTGAAGTTAGAAAAGTCATTAATCCTCCAACTTGCCCAACTCCGATACATAGGCGGAGTACACCTCTTCTCCAAAACAGGCAAAGTAGACATTTTCGAGCGATTGATTCGCTTTTAAACCGGCAACGGTTTCGCGGATGGCGATCTCGACCGCTTGATCGATCGGGTAGCCGAACACTCCGCAACTGATCGCGGGAAAAGCAAGACTTCGTAGTTGGTGTACGGCCGCTATTTTGAAACAGGACCGGTAGCAACTGGCCAGAAGTTCGGGTTCGTTGCGTCTTCCTCCGTGCCAGACCGGTCCCACCGTGTGGATGACCCATTTCGCCGGCAACCGATACCCTTTGGTGATTTTTGCCGCACCCGTTTCGCACCCGCCCAGACTCCGGCACTCGTCCAGCAACTCGGGACCGGCTGCACGATGGATCGCACCGTCCACTCCTCCCCCGCCAAGCAACGAAACGTTGGCGGCATTCACAATTGCGTCAGCGCGAAATTGGGTAATGTCTGTCTTTCCTGCACTGATTCGGCTCTT
>DATHPZ010000100.1:0-3183 GCA_035483355.1 Chthoniobacterales bacterium
ACGAAGCTGGAGGCAACGTTCGTGCTGCCCGCGCCCTTGTGGACGAGTTTGTCCGGGTATTTGCAGATAGGACGGCTGACCGTCGCCAATGTCGGATTCGCGTTGTTGTAGGCGATGATCGAGTCAGGCGCTGCGTCGTGCTCAACCCAATTGACCAGAGCCTGGAACAAGCCACCTGAGCTCGAGGAGTCGATCAACGGGGCATTCGGCTGGTCGGGATTGCCGCCGCAGTGGCTGTTGCCGGGATACGGGAAGAAGCGATAGAATTTTTGAACTTGCGAAAGTCCGCCGGCGTGTTTGGTGGCACGATTGTAGTAGTTGTACGAACCTCGTGGCATGATCAGCAGATCAGCCAATCCGTGATAGATGATCATCTTTCCACCATGATCACGAAAACCAGACAAGTCGGGGTCGTCTGTTCCGATGACATCATGGAATTTGAGTTCTGACTGTTGGAATTCCTGGGCGAAGTTCGCCTCTGTGATGGTGTGCCAATCGAAACCGGGGTTTTGATGGACCCAATACTGGAGCCATTGAGTGGAGATCGAAAATGGCGATGGGCCATCCAGCCCAAGGAAGGTCGTGCCCCGTTCAAGACCGAACCACAGCCGTTCGCCGGCCTTCGGGCCAGGAGGACCGTCCCAGATTTTGTTGACCGCGCTCGCTTCGGCGGATGTCAGGCAAGTGGCGGGATTCCCGGTGCAGGTGAGCGCACTCGCCTTAAAATGGCAGGCGCGAGGGTCCTGAATGACGCCATCGGTGATCCCGTCAAGCGCGTCGCAGGCAGCGATGGACGACTGGGTCGTAGCCTGGAGCTTCGCAACGGAAATCGGCGCCCCGACTTCCTGATTCATGACGATCTCACCCCATTGCTCTGCTGGAATGAAGCGGTCCCAATTGAAAGCGGGAGCACCAGCAAGAATTCCGTCAAAGTCGTTGGGATATTTCTGTGCCTGTTGATGACCTTGACGACCGCCCGTCGAGCAGCCGTTCCAATAGGTGAATTCCGCCCCCTCGCCGTAATACATCGCGGTTAGTTTTTTTGTCCAAACGGCTTGTTGGTGAATCCCGTTGAACGCGAAATCCCTGATCAGGCCCAAATTCAAGGTATTGTCCGGGTTCAAGGCAAACGTGCCGCCGGCCGAGGCTGGGTGCCCCGTATCCGTCGACGAGCCGACATACCTCGCGTCCGTCGCCGGCGTAACCGGCCCCACCGATCCGGCGTATCCGCCGCCGCCGAGATCCTGAATGCGTTTATTCCAGGCGCCGACCGCCCCCCCGGTCCCGCCGTCGGCGGGACTCAGCGGCAGACCGATTCCAATATTGATCATCTGCTTCTGGCCCGGCAGATATCCGTCTTTCTGACCAGCCAACTCGGAAACCGTGATGTTGACGAGGCAGTAGGACAGGTGCCCACCAGCCGCTAGCTGAACGGCCGAGGTCGCAGCGCTCACGCCTTCGCCCGCCAACAGTCCTGCGGCGAGGCCGCTGCAGCTCGGAAGCTGCGCCGCCACGACCTCTGATGGAATGAGGGCACTAGAACACACCAAGGCGGCCATTAAACCAAACAGTGGCTTGTGCTTCTCCAATTGCAAGCAATTCCGTCTCATCTGTCTTCCTCCCATTTTTTGATGAAGTCATCGCGCGACGACACTCTCGCGGCATGCACGATTTTTCCGAAAATGCGCTGATCTTTTTGTCGGGCAAATAAGCCGTCGGAGAACGAAATCTCTACGGCTGTCGTCTCAAAGAACCCCTCCCCGTTCTTTTTCGCTTGAAAGACAAAGTGCATGATAATGCACATTACATCTCTGGCAAGCATTAAAATACACAATGCTCTCGCTGCGCTGCAGCTCTCAACAGTCCCCAAGCAGAATTCAGACAGTCTTTGATGGGGTTGCCGTAAGAGCGCTGGAAAAACTTTTTTTGTGCCCTCCTCAGCGCGTCGGACCATCCGAGGCTTCGCCGCACTCCCTGTTTTAACGGTCGCCAACAGGAGGTCGGTGGGCACGCACGTTACCCTCACGAAGGACACCAGTCCTGGATCTTCTCTGCGAAAGGAAGCTTGCTCATTTCTGGCCGGACCTAGGATTGCCGGCCGGACGATAAAATGTGCAAATCGCAAGCGAATAACCCTGCTGACAACGGGTTTTCTGGCTTGAGTATGCCGAGTCAGCTAGGGTTACGCAGCAGTCGTCCGGGGCGGCTGTCGTGCTTAGGGCAGGGCTTTCCCATTACGGGTGTATGCCAAAGGTCGTTATTCGGTCGGGCTTTCTGGGAAGCGGAGCTAACCGACCTGGTTTTTCAAGCGTCGCCTCAAGCGAGCTTCCGTCGCATGGTTTTGGATCGTGACAAAGAGCGGAAATTCACAGAGCGACCGGCTGAGGGAACGAAGGCTTCAAGTACAAGAAAGCGCGGATAAGTTCGTCGCGCTGGTTGGAGAACGAGTCCGCAAGGCTCGCGAACGACGAGGCATTTCCCGTCGTGTTCTCGCCGAATTGTCCCAAGTCTCTTTGCGCTATCTGGCACAGCTCGAGGGTGGAAAGGGAAATATCTCGATTGCTCTGCTTGCGCGAGTGTCGCTCGCGCTCGATCATCGCATCGAATGGCTCGTCGGAGCCGATGATCCGTGGTCGTCCGAAGTTGTCCGGTTTTCCGAGTTCTTCCGAACGGCCACCTTAGACCAGCGCCGCCATGTAATGCGACTTCTCGACCCGGGCGATGCGACGCGCTTGCGGGAGAAGCGGCTATGCCTAATCGGTCTCCGGGGAGCCGGCAAGTCGACGCTCGGAAAAATCATGAGCAAGGAGCTGTCTTTGCCATTTTTGGAATTGAATCGCGAAATCGAAGAGGTTAGCGGAATTCCTGCGAACGAGGTGATAGCGTTGTATGGTCAAGAGGGTTACCGGCGTCTCGAAAGACAGGCGCTCGAAAGAATCGTGGCGACCACCTCCGAAACCGTACTTGCCGTTGCGGGCGGCATCGTCGCAGAGCCTGAAACCTTTTCCTATCTTCTGCGCCATTTCCACACGGTTTGGCTGAAAGCACGCCCGGAAGAACATATGCAGCGCGTGCGCAAACAGGGAGACCTCCGCCCGATGAAAGGCAACCCGAAAGCCATGGAGGAGTTACGCTCTATCCTGACTAGCAGGGAGAGCCTCTATGCTCAGGCAGAAGCTGTTG
>DATHPZ010000101.1:0-3163 GCA_035483355.1 Chthoniobacterales bacterium
TCGCTCTCCGAATGGCTCACGCACACGCCACCGGAGCTTGTGATGGCGCACCTGCGTATTGACAAGGCCACGCTGGACGCAATGCCGAAGGAAGAACTCGTGGTGACGCCGAAATAGATCGGCGATCGAGGTGGCAAGGCTCTCACGAGCATCTCGACAGCACAAATTTCGCTTGTGGTGATTCAGTTCTCGTATCGAACAGACGGTTCCCAAACTTCGGACCCGAGTTCGATTCACTGCGAGAAAGCCTTTCGATGCGCGGCGGAGACTACAACGAAATATGACGGGCCTGAACTCCACTATTTGCAGAATCGATGAGAATGAAATCCATCGGGTTTTATGGAGCGGCAATGGGAATCGAACCCATGTCCGAATGTTGGGAACTCGCGCTCGAGCGCTCACAAATGTTGAGGCAGCCTCCCTGCTCCCGCCAACAAGTAGGAATCAGTAGGGATGAAGACGTACCGCGGACAAAGACGTTTCTCGGATTTCGAATAGCCCCACAGCAGCACCAGAGCCAAATTCCAAAGCCTCGGCGAGTTCGTATGTGAATTAAGTTTCGTCGTATGATGTTCTTACAACGACGGGGGCGAAAAGGGTCCGGTGATCTTCCCGGCCTTCAAAGCCGGCGATTCGGCCCTTCGCGGGTCGAATGGTGGATTCGACTTCCACACGCCTCCGCCAACTCTTTTGTTGTAAATCACTTAGTACCCATTTTAAGTAACGTAATGGAATTTGGTAATGATTGGCCGCCAACACGTTCCATTGCGTCTCGTTGTGATTGCGGGATCACGTGCGAATACACACGCAAGGTTGTCCGAACGTCGGCGTGCCGCAGCTGGCTCTGTAAAACTGTCAGCGGTACGGACGCCTCGGCCAGCTCGGTTGCAAGCCCATGCCGGAATGCGTGCAGCCCAGTGTCAGTGCTAGAGATGCCGAGCTTTCGCAGCACTGGTTTGAGGCCGACGCGAACCACAGGCGAGATGAGGAAAGATCGCACCGGGAACCGCTCGATCGGCACTGTAATTACCTTACCAGCCTTCACATCCTCAGGTGTGGTGTTCCCACGCGGCGTATCCGGCACGCGGTATCCGGTCTTCATCCAGAAGTTCTCGTCCGGCGCGTCGAGAACGCGAATCCACGTCAGGCATTTGGTCCAGTAGGTCGCAAAATATCCGGGAACCACCAGCCGCACCGGAAATCCGTTGAGCATCGGAAGCGGCTCGCCGTTCATCAGATACGCGACGACGCATTCGTCCACGACAGGATTCCCAAGGTCGAGAGATTTGAGAAAGAGATTCGAGCCCAGGCCCTTGGGCCCCTGTCCGGTTTCAAGGCCCTGAAACTGCGCCAGCAAAGAGCCGCTCTTTACACCGGCCATATCGAGAAGCTCGCGGAGGCGCACTCTGGTCCACATCGCGTTTCCCATCGCCCCATTGCCCGCCAGGGACGCGCGGTTGCAGCCGGCTGCGGCTATTGCCCGAGCACTGATTTACCGCCGCGACGGAAACCGGCTTGAACTTCTGCATCAGGTCGGGAAGGCTCAGCGAAAACGGTTTGTTGACCTTCCCCTCGATATGCAACTTCCAGTTTTGTAGATCAACCGAGTTAGGGATACCTTCGAGATGCCAGCGCACATAAAAAGCTTCGTTGGATGTGAATACCGTGTGGAAATAATGGCGCGGCGTTTCGAGCTGGACTGGACGGTCCGTCAGCAGGAGCAAAGGGACCTTTTGGGGCTCAGTCACATAGGGACCGACGGAATTCCAGTGCGGATTTGCCCCCGGCCCGGTGAAAGTTTCGATGGCTTTTCCCGCGGCGGGCTCCTGGGCCATCGTCGCGTCCGGTCCTAGCCATCGACTGACGGCGATTCCACTACTCGCCCCTGCCAAAATCTTCAGCAGACCTCGCCGAGAAAGACATTGCTCGGTCACGTTCATAGAGCACTCTCCCACTTGGGGACGATTGGCTAGAGCAGTGAAAGGTGTCAACCTACCACTCTCGGTTCAAACGTCTGGCGTGATTGTATTTTATCGATTTATAGCAATAAAGGAGAAGGTGGGTCGATACAAAAGCGCCAGACGAGGTCACTTGCCCGATAAACGCTTGGTTATCGGACACCTGTTTTTCATTTAAGAAATGCGAGAGAGAGCAAGAAAAACGCACCCTTCGCAAACGGTGCCCTAATCGGTTACCATCTCTGCAAATCGGAGGCTGTGATTCCAACGAATTTCCACGCTGTATAGAAAGAGATATTCATGCGCCGAGTATTCCCCTGCCTTCTAGCTTTCGTTTTCCTGCCAGGTCCAATTTGTTCCCAGACTAGCAATGACGAATCCAAGATAATTGCCCTCGAAAATCTCTGGAATCAAATGCAACTGCAGCACGACGCCGGCGCTATGGAAAAAATCCTGGATCCAGACTTCGTCCTCACCGATTACGACGGCGCCGTCCTTTCCAAGTCCCAATTCCTAGCTTCTATCCGTGATGTCTCCGATCAACTAACCGTAGAAGTTTCAGAAGACATGAAGCTTCACCGCCACGGCGACACCGTCATCGTCACGGGCGCAACTCATGAAAAGGGAGCCAACAAAGGCAAGCACTACGAACACCGAGGTCGTTTCACCGATACTTGGATCCGAAAAAATGGAGAATGGCTCTGCGTCGCCAGCCACCTCGGCCTCCTCTCCAAATAACGTGTCGGTTTCTTGCGCTGTCGCGTGTCATCGACCGCTATGTCGATTCGCCAACACCTGCGCCGGATGCTCTGGACGCATTTCGATTTGCTCGTCCTGGCAAGTTAGGCTCCGCTCTCAATTGAAGACTTTTGGACGCTGCGCGTCGAGACGTCTGACACGCTTCGTGGAAAAATCGCCGCGCTTTCAGAGGATCGGATGACTGCAGTGAACCGTCAGGCGCTCGAATCTCTTCGTGAGTACTCCACAGACCGTGGGATGAGTTTCCCAGCTGAGGTTCTCATCGTCACTGGAGCCAAAGACGTCCAGCGTAGATGAACCGCTCGACGAACAGATGATGCTTGCAGAGCCCGGCAAAGTCTCAGTGCCTCTGGCGAACGGATCCGGATGCCTGAGGTCAACTCGGAAGTGCCAGGCAGGGCCTCAATCGTCTGCGTCAGTTTTTGGAGATGTTTTCACTCGGCCCC
>DATHPZ010000102.1:0-16617 GCA_035483355.1 Chthoniobacterales bacterium
GAATGGCTTTTGTCCCGGAGGGACAGGCTGATAGTAGCCAGGCACGAAGTGCCTGGGTATCGACGTAAAGCGGCTCCGTCCCGGAGGGACGGTCGAAGTCATTGTCAGTCCCAGTGTCAGCAGAATCGGTTCAATCGTCCCATAGGGGGACGGGGCCATTTTCCTCGTGATTCCAGGCACTTCGTGCCTGGCTACTATCGTGCTGTCCCTCCGGGACAAAACCAATCGCCTTCGAAGAGCCTGCCTTATCTTAGAGCTCCATGGGTCCAATCCTGGGCTGGATCCTCCTGTCACCTCGGGACAAAGAACCATCCCAAACAGTCCTAACTTCGCGCCTTTCGACCCTGGGGCTGACTCGTCAATCGTGCTGGTTTTTTATTCGTGCCTGCTCAGAACAAACGGCACCGCCACTCGGGTCGATTCGCGCACCGTCAGTTCCGGGTTCATCATAATCTTGCGCAGTCGGCCCTCACCCCCTTTGCGGATGCGCTCAAGGAGCGCTCCGGCGGCGATCTCACCTTGCCGGCGAATCGATTGGCCAACGGTGGTCAGCGCCGGGTAGTTGTAGCGGCCGAGGTCGATGCCGTCAAAGCCGATCACCGAGAGTTGGTGAGGGACGCGAATCCCGTGCTCGGCGGCAAATCGCAGCAAACCGATCCCCATGAGATCGTTGCTCGCAAAGACGGCGCTGATTTCCGCCCTCTTCAGCAAGATTCGCGCGGCCTTATATCCGCCTTCCGCAGTGAAGTCTCCCCTGACAACCCATTCGGGTCGAAACGGTGCGCCAGCTTCGGCGAGAGCTTTTCGATACCCGTTCAAGCGGTCCATACTGACGGAGGTCGTATCCGGCCCGGCGATGCACCCAATTGATTTGTGCTTGTGGTCGAGCAGGTGCCTGGTGGCGAGATAACCTCCTTTGAAGTGGTCGATCTGGACAAGGTCGGAGGTTACCCCTTTGACTGCCCGGTCGACGATGATGACCGGCACTTGGGCTTCCCGCACATGTTCGGCCAATCCCAGGTCATCGCCGGCGGAACAAATGATCAGCCCGTCGATGCGTTTTTCGAGAAGCACCCGGAGATAAGTTTGCTGCCGTTCGGGTTGATCGTCTGAGTTACACAGGATCACGGTATATCCGGCGCGATAACAGGTGTCTTCAATTCCCTGCGCCAACTCCGCGAAAAAAGGATTGGATATATTGGAAACGAGGAGACCGATCGTGGAGGTGGACTGCTGTTTCAGCGATCTGGCAACAGCGCTTGGAACGTAGTTCAGTCGCCGAATGGCCGCTTCGACTTCGCCTCGCACTTTATCGCTCACCGGACGTGTCTTATTGATCACGTGCGAGACGGTCGTATACGAGACTCCCGCCAAGGCAGCTACATCCTTGATCGTCGACATGGCGAAGAGGAATATGGCGCGATTGATCGGTTAACGCATCTTTTCATTCTCATGCAGTAGGACCGGACATTAGCGCACGGAGCGGTAGGGGAATATGGGCCGGGAACCGTGGAGGAACTCGGCGCAAACGTTTGCATAAGACTGCGCTCTGGAGCGCTCTTTTGTCAATCGTTACTTTGCCGCGACCTGTTTTCCTTTGGTGCCCGAGTCTTGCGGCTTGGAGACTTCGCGCCTCAGATTTCCTTTTCGCAAATTCGACCACCAGAGAACGATCGGCGCCGCGATAAAGATCGAAGAATAGGTGCCAACAATCACCCCCACGACATTGGTGAAGGCGAAATCGGCCAACACCGGACCGCCGAAGATCAGAAGGGAAAGCATGCAAAGCAATGTCACACCGCTCGTCAGAATAGTTCGACTCAGCGTCTCGTTGATGCTCGCATTCATCAAATACTGAATCGAGCCCTTGCGGCCTGACCGCAGGCCTTCACGGATCCGGTCGAAGACAACGATCTTGTCGTTAATCGAGTAGCCGGCGACGGTCAGAATCGCGCCAACCATCACGAGCGAAAATTCACGCCCGGTCATGACAAAAATGCCGAGTGTGATCACCAGATCGTGGAGCATCGCCACGATCGTCCCGATCGCGAACGAGAATTCGAATCGTACCGTTACGTAGAGCAGAATGCCGATGATGGCGATTCCAAGGGCAAACAAAGAAGTCGTTGCCAACTGCGTTCCCATGATCGGGCCGACACCTTCCGAGCGTTCCACGGTCAGGTTGGATTTCGGAAAGGTTTGCTCCAATTGGTGCACGATCTTGTCCGAGGTGCCAAACGGCGATCGAACCGAAATAAAATGCGAGACCTGTTTCTGTTGCTCGCTCGCTTCCTGTTGGATGACCGCGCTTCCCAAGCCGATCTTAGCAAGTGCTGCCCGAATGTCCGCCTCCGGGAGTTCCGTCGCCGATTTGACGAGCAGAAAATCGCCGCCCGTGAAGTCGATGTTGAACATCTTGTTACCGCGTAACCCGAATGCGGCAATCGAGGCGACGAGAAAAATGACCGACGCGATCAAAGCGGCGCGCCATTTACCGAGAAAATCGAAGCTCTTTGACTTGATCAAATGCAGCATGGAAATGCGTTTCACCAAACCGAGCTTAAGCGCCCAGCCGAAGACGTTGCGCGTGACCAGCAGCGCTGAGAACATGGACGCAATGATGCCGATAGTCAGCGTGATCGCGAACCCTTTCACCGGCCCGGAACCGAGCCAGAAAAGAATCGCCACTTTCAGGAGCGTCGTCAGGTTAGAGTCAACGATCGCGCTGAAGGCCTTGCGATAGGCAGTATCGATTGCCGGTTTGAGGCTCTTCCCGTGTTCGAGTTCTTCCCTCAATCGTTCATAGATGAGAACGTTAGCGTCGATCGCCATGCCAATCGTCAAGATGATACCCGCGATTCCCGGCAGCGTGAGCACGAATCCAAAGAGCGACATGGCGCCGAATAAAAGGATGCCATTGACCGCGAGGCCGACGAAAGCGACCAAGCCCGCCGCCCGATAATAAACGAGAACGAACACCAGGGTCGCCGCCAGGCCCGCTAGTCCCGCCGCGATCCCGCGGAAGATCGAATCTTGTCCCAACGTCGCGGAAACCGTCCGGGTTTCATCGATCGCCACCGGCGTCTGGAGCGGGTTCTCCATGACGCTGGCGAGGTTCTTAGCCTCGTCCGCGGTAAAATTCCCCGTGATTACCGCTTCGCCGTTCGGAATTTCGCTCTGGATATTCGGCGCCGAAACCACTTCATTGTCGAGAACAATGGCGAGCCGATTGTTGATGTTATCTCGTGTGACCCGACGGAACGCTTCTGCGCCGGTTCGCGTCAGTCTCAGCGAAACTTCGTAACCTCGCTGTTCGAAAACAGGCCGGGCGCTTGCCACGTCCTGGCCGGTGAGTTCAGGCCGTCGTTTAACCAGTAGTTTTTCGGGTTGGCCGTTTCGGCGCTCAATGGAGGTGAGAACCACGTAGCCGGGGGGCGTAAAAGCTGTGCCCGCCGCAATCTGCCGCACCAGTTGATCGCTGTTCGGATGGACCAGTCGGAACTCCAGTTTCGCCACCCGCTGCAGTTGCTGCCGTGCCGTCTCGACTTGTGCTGTATTCAGTCCCGGGATCTGGACCAGGATATGGTCGGTGCCTTGCTTGGTGATGACCGGCTCGCTCACCCCGAATTCGTCCACCCGTTTTCGGATGACCTCCACCGCCTGCTCCTGCATCTCGGGTGTGATCGGGCGCGGTGCCCCTCCCTCTTCAGGGACCGGCGGCACCAACCGGACCAGAAACGAGGTACCGCCCTGCAAATCGAGTCCGAGATGAATCTTCTGCTCGAAGGGTAAGAACGCGTCGATCGAGAAAGCGCAAAGCAGCAGGGTCAAAGTCGTGCCCAGCCACCGTTTTGTCTTCTCCGTATCGGTCAAAAAGTACCATCCGAAAAGAAGCAGAACGAAGAGCCCGAAAAAGAAGGTCAACGTCGCGTTCATGGCGAACTGTCAGGCGGCTGGTTTTGCTTCAGAGGTGGCCGGCTTGGGCTCGGACGTCTTTTCGACTCCCGCGACCGCGCTTTTGTCTACCTCGATTTTCACGTTATCGGCGACTTTAAGAAGAAAAGTGGTCTCTTTGACATTTGCAATCAAACCGTGAATTCCGCTGCTGGTGACGACGCGATCCCCCGTTTTCAGGTTGGCCATCAACTGTTGATGCTGCTTCTGCCGTTTCTGTTGTGGACGAATCAACAGAAAATAGAAGATAACTCCCATGAAGAGAAAAGGCAGCAAGGTCTGCAACAGATCAGGTTGGGAAGCGGCGCCGGGTGCGGCTGTTTGTTGCGCTAGGAAAAAGATAGTTGAAAATATCGAATGCATACTAAGCCCTTGACGAAGGTCTTGCCTTTGGACCAGGGGAAGTGAGTCAATAGCTCAAAGACGCGGCTGGATCAAAACAAATATTACTCGGCCTTTTGAGCGATCAATGGTCAAGGGGAATATTATTGGGCCCCTGAATCCGGTTCGCAACCTGGCCCGGTGCCTTATATCCATCCGGATCCACGACCAAACCGCCAAACCCGATGGCGCGCAGCGCTTCCCGGATCTGCGTTTCCAGCGGGCGCAGCTTGCCCATTTCAACTGGGTCGATTTGGAGTTTTGCGACTGGGGGGCGATCGGGCTGCGCGAGGTAACGAACGCGAAAGATCCCGAACCCACAGGATCGGACGTATTCCTCAGCCTGCTCGATCATCCGCAGGGCATCGGTAGTCACGACGGTGCCGTACGGTATCCTTGAGCTCAGGCAAGGTTGCGCCGGGATGTCTGCGGTCGGCAGACCCTTTTCCCGCGAGAGCAGACGAATCTCCGCCTTTGTCAGCCCGGTCATTCGAAGCGGCGCCAGGACGCGAAACTCGCGGGCGGCACCAGCACCGGGCCGGACCTGGAGGGCGTCATCCGCATTTTCTCCGTAGGCCAATACGCGGAAACCGCGTTCGATTGCTACGCCCTGCATTCTTGTGAAAAGTTCGAGCTTACAAAAATAACAGCGGTTGACGGGATTGCTGGCGTACCGCGGATCGTCCAGTTCAGTTGTGGAAATGACCTCCACGTTGGCGCCGAAGCCTTTGGCAGCCGCAAGGGCACCGGTCAGCGCAGAGCGCGGCAAACTCGGGCTATCGGCAATGACACCCAGAGCGTTGTCACCCAGGATCCCGACCGCTTCAGCCAGAAGAAACGTGCTATCGACTCCGCCGGAATAGGCGATAAGGAGCGGACCAATTCCTTGCAGGAGCGCCCGAAGTTCGCGCAATTTCTCCCCGGCCGCGGTTTCATTGTTCGTTGCGTCATCCATTTATAACTGGATCCTTCGAAATAAATCATCGAGGGGCAACTGCAGACCGACATAGAACTCACCAAAATCCGCGTATTGAGCGCTCACCGGATCGAATCTCATCTCGTAGACAATCGATTTGATTTCGAAAACGTCGTGCGCAAAAAGAGTGACCCCCCATTCGGCGTCATCCAAACCGGTCGAGCCGGTGATGAGCTGGCGAACCCGCCCTGCATACTGTCGTCCGATACGGCCGTGGCCAAGCATCAGTTCTTTTCGTTTTTCGAAGGGGAGAAGGTACCAGTTCTGGACCGCGTTCCTCCGTTTTGTCATGGGATAAAAACAAAAAACAGGCCAATCCGGCATGTTGGGGTAAAGACGGTCCTGGAGATATTTCTGCATCCGCTGCTGAAATTCGGTGATAGCCTGAGCGAACTCGGGTGATCCGTGCGATAGCCCCTTTTCGCCTGTCAAAGAGGCACCGTAATCCTCTTCGCTGGTCGTGTACTCGCTACGTTCTGTGAGGGAATAGAAACTGAAGACTGGGGTCAGAACATCAGCCCCGAGCGATAAGGTAAGCTTTTTTTCGATGCTGTTCGCGGTATGGAGATCGTCGGTCAAGAGCATAAACCCGACGTCCGCTTTCGGAGAGACCATGCTGAAAGTCAAAATCTGGGTTAAAGGGAGAGATCTGATCTCCTGCACCAGTGCGGACAGTTTCGTTTTCGCTGCCAGTCTTTCCTCGGAAGTCAACACCTGCCACTGGCCAAATTCCACTCGGTAAAAAAGATGCAGAACGTGCCAACCTTCTTTGGGACGTAGCGCAGGCCTGTCGGTCATACGAAATCTTACTTGCACTCTGACGACTGTCCAAGGTTTACACGTGTCTCCCCGCGTCGTCTCTCTCGATCGGCGTTTTGACCTTTGCGTTTTGTGAGGGACCGAGCGATGCTTGGGAACGTACAAATCTCAAAGCCAGGGACTCGAAACTCGCGAATTGATCTGTGACTTGCAGTCTCGATTCGATTCGTTAGATTGGCGGGCCTTTGAACAAGACGCAGGAGACTACGTTTGGGAATCGCTAAGGAGATTATAAAGTAAGTTATGGCTGACGTTGCAAATAAGTATCCGCAGAATGTGGCCGGGCAATTTTACGTGGATGATCAATGCATTGATTGCGATCTTTGTCGTGAAACCGCGCCTGCAAATTTTACGCGCAACGATGACGGTGGTCACTCCTACGTCTATAAGCAGCCGGGAAATCCAGACGAAGAAGCGCTGTGCAAAGAGGCGATGGAGGGATGTCCCGTGGAAGCGATCGGCAGCGACGGCGGCGATAGTTAGCGGAGCTCTGACACGCGCGGCGGTGGATTTGCTTTGGACAGGAGACAAGTTGTCGCCGATCTGTCGTTTTTCATGATGCCGCAATCGCTGCGTAAACGCGTTATCGAAGAGTGGCGCGGGTTACCTGAGCCCGATGAAAAACCGGACCGAACGCTCTCGATCCGCGAGGTGCTTGTTCAACTCGCGCCAAAACTTGGGCTGGAATCTCGCCTGCGCGAGGAAGAAATCATTTCTGCCTGGGTCGAAATCGTTGGTGACTTTTTTGCCCAGCATTCCAGACCGGTAAGACTCCATCAAGGGCTGTTGGTGGTGCATGTCCTGCAGCCCACTGTTTTGTACGAGCTCGACAGGCAGTGGAAATCGCTGATTTTGACGAAATTGAAACAGCGATTCGGGGGCAAGGTGATCAGGGAACTCCGTTTTCGAGTGGGGTAAACTCCTCCGCCGCTCCGTGGCAAATTTTGAACAGACAAATGCGCTCCGGCGAATGGATTGAGATTAACGGCCTGGAGGTGAAAGGCAGAATTGGAGTACCCGAAACTGAGCGCGAAAATCCCCAAGGACTGCTAGTTTCCTTGCGATTCCAGATCGAGACAACTTTTGCAGCGCTCGATGATCAGTTGGAGAAAACCGTTGATTACGCAGACGTCGCCGCTGAAGTCGTGAAGGTCGTCGAAACAAGCGAAGCGCACCTGATCGAAAAACTGGTGTCAGACATCGGTGACGCCTTGATGGCGCGCTTTCCTATCCAGCGGCTCGAGATTGAGTTGAGAAAATTCATTCTGCCGAACGCGCGGTACGTTAGCGTGAAATCAGACTGGAGGCGGTAGGGCAATTACCACAAATGCCTGGCGAGATCGTCGAACTCCTGCTGGTTGTGTTCGACGGCCAGAATCGGCACATCCACGAGGGTCTCCAGGATGCTCAGGTTTGTCTGCTGAGAAATATCGGAGTCCGGGTGCGCCGAATTCAAGGCAATCAAAGAACATTTCAGACCTGCCGCCCGGACGGCTTCAACCGTAAGCCGGGCGTGATTTAGAACTCCAAGGCGATTGGCGGCGACGATGATCACACCCAGGCGCAGATCTCGAGCCAGATCGCGAAAGTCGTAATGGGCGAAAATCGGGACCGCGATGCCACCAGCGCCTTCGACCAGCACGCTCGAATGTTGCGTTGCCAGACGCTCGAACGCTTCGCGAATTCCGTCGAGATCGATCAGACGGTCCTCGATAATCGACGCGGTATATGGCGCGACCGGCGTCCGGTACCAGACTGGGTTGATCAGGTGTTCGGGCTCGCAGGAGCCACACGCGTCGAGGAGTTGCCGCACATCGCCGTTGTCACCCGTACAGATCGGTTTCATCCCGACGGCATCGATCCCTTTGGATCGCCAGAACCGGACCAGCCCGCTGGTGATGAAAGTCTTGCCAACGCCTGTGTCTGTACCTGTCACAAAATAGTTCACACGCCGAGGCTTTTTGCCAGCTCTTCAACGATCGCTTCGGCCAGCTTATGGAGTTCATCGGTGTCCGGGCCCTCGAGAAGCAGGCGCGCTTTTGGTTCGGTGCCGGAATACCGGAGCATCACTCGCCCTTTTCCGTGCAGCCTGGATTCGGCCTCCCGCAACCGCTCAATCAGACGATCAAATTGTTCGAACGGGGCTTTCTCGCGGACCGTGACGTTGCGCAGAATCTGCGGATATTTTCTCAAAACCCGACGAAGTTCGCTCAACGGTTTGCCGGTGCGTAACATGATGGCGATGATCTGAAGTGCGGAGATCAGCCCGTCTCCAGTGGTCGAAAAATCCCGGAAGATTAGATGGCCGCTCTGTTCGCCTCCCAGGTTCAACTCTTGCTGAACCAAAGCGTCTATCACATATCGATCGCCCACCTCTGTGCGGAACACCTGGCCGCCATTCCGGTGCAGGACCTCGTCCAAGCCGAAATTGCTCATGACCGTTGCCACGACCGTGTTTTTTTGCAGCTGATCTCGCCGCAATAAATCAACCGCACCGATTGCCAACAGCTCGTCGCCATCCAGTGCGGATCCGTGATCGTCACAGAATAAAAGCCGGTCAGCATCTCCGTCGTGAGCGATCCCGAATGCGGCCCCCGATTCTCGAACAAATCGAGAGAGTGTCGCCGGGTGCATACTTCCGCAGTCGAGATTGATGTTGAATCCGTCAGGAACACCTGAGTGCAGATCGATGTCGGCTCCGAGCATCGCCAGCACCATTGGGGTCGTCTGGTAGGCCGCACCGTTTGCCATGTCGACGGTGACTTTGACCCCCGACAACGTAAACTCTTTCGGCACCGTGGAAGCCGCGAACGCGGCATATTCTTCGGTCGCCTCCTGTAGCCGGCGGATACGGCCGACTGACTTTCCGGTCGGGAGTTGGTACGTCCCGGGTCGATAGTATTCCGACTCAATGGCGCGTTCGCATTCGTCGCTCAGCTTGTAGCCGGTCGGGCCAAAGAATTTGATGCCGTTGTCCTGGAAAGGATTGTGCGATGCTGAGATCACGATGCCAAACGATGCGCAATACCTGGTCGTAAGGTAGGCGACGGCCGGAGTAGGTACGATACCGGCCAGCAGGACATGGATCCCGTTCGATGCCAGACCAGCCGCCATAGCTGACTCCAGCATCTCTCCGGATGCGCGGGTGTCCCTGCCGACAACGACCGTAGGGCAGTTCTCCTCTTTGACCAACACGCGTGCTGCCGCTTGAGCAAGACTCAGAGCCGACCTGGCGGTAATGGGTTCGCTATTCGCAATTCCGCGGACGCCGTCCGTACCAAAGAGCTTCTGTGACACGGGCCAGTTTCGCGAGGGTGATCTCGAAGATCAACTTGGAAATACGGTTCACTGATGTCCCGGCGCCAAGGCTACGGGTCGATGCTCGAGTCCCCAACGGTCAGGCGCCACGTCGACATTCTTCTTGATCAGGTACCAAACCGCAGTCGCCACTGTTAAGGCCATCAATTTGGCGCGCCAGTTGTTGAGCAACAGTCGTTTCATTGTCTCAAGGCGTTGTCTCAAGGCGTTGTATCCGGTTCCGGCAAGGTGTTGTCCTCGCTGTTTTCTGATTGATCGCTTTCGCGCAGGAGCAATTCGGACAAGCGTTTCTCGAACTGTCCCGACTTAAATCCGCGTTCGATTTTTCCCCGGTAACATATTGAAATGTTCCCGGTCTCTTCTGAGACGACAATCGCGATGGCATCCGATTCTTCCGTAACTCCGAGCGCCGCACGATGCCGGAGGCCCAAGGTGCGATCGAGATCCTCCCGTTGACTGACCGGGAAGACGCAAGCCGCGGCGATGATCCGATCGTTTCGAACAATCACGCCGCCATCATGTAGGGGTGTCTTCGGAAAAAATATCGTGATCAAAAGTTCCTGCGACATGTCGCAGTCAATATTTACGCCGCTCTCCGCGAATGTTCGGATCGCGGTATCCCGTTCGATCGCCAGCAGCGCACCGATCTGCCTGCTTGCAAGTTCGAAGACCGCTTCGGTAATGACGTCGATCGTTTCCTTCTTTTGGGTCGCGGATGAGAAAAACTGGCTGCTGCCAAGTTCTGCCAGTGCCCGGCGCAGCTCCGGCTGAAATATTACGACCAGAGCGATCGCCAGGAACGCCGTCAAGCTGCGTAGCAGCCAGCTGATGACTGTCAGGTTCAGAATCTGCGAAACCAGTGTCAGGGTGATGAAAAGAATAGCGAGACCCGTCAGGACCTTGGCGCCCCGCGTTCCGCGAAAATACAGGTAGCCATAGTAGATCGCCACCGCCAGCAGTAGAATCTCGATCGCGGCGTTCCAATAATTCAGGAACAGTTCTAAGATCGCGTTAATCATCGGATAGGATGGCTTCCGTCATCCGCAGCGCTTCAAAATTCGGGCGCACATCATGCACTCGGAAGATGTGCGCGCCCTTTTCCCGGAGTAAACCAGTCAAGGCGACAGTTGGCCATACTCGATCGTTCGATGGCAATTTCGGATCCCCAAGCAAGTGAGCAATGATCGATTTTCTGGAGACGCCGACAACGATGGGTTGCCCAAGTTCGGCCAAGCGGCTGAGCTGCCGAACGAGCTCTACGTTGTCCTGAACCCGCTTGCCGAAACCGTATCCCGGATCGATCGCGATTCGGGCTCGATCAACGCCGCAGCGGACAAGTTCGTCTCGCTGCCGACGGAGAAATTCGAGCACCTCGCTAACGACATCTCCATACTGTGGATCGATTTGCATCGTCTTCGGCGTCCCGCGCATATGCATCAGGATTACGCCGGCGTCTGAGTGTTGCAAAACTTCGATCATCTCCCGGTCGGCTCTCAGCGCTGAGATGTCATTGATGATATCTGCGCCCGCCGCCAGTGCTTGGCGGGCAGTCTCCGCCTTGTACGTATCGATCGACAAGAAAAGATCGGGAAACCGGTTGCGAATCCGTTTGATGACCGGAACGACGCGCCGAAGTTCTTCCGCGAGGATTACAGGCTCCGACCCCGGCCGTGACGATTCTCCACCGACGTCTAAAATCGCCGCTCCTTCCGAAGCCATCCGTTCGGCATGCCGAAACGCGGCTTCCTCGTTCATGAATTGGCCGCCGTCTGAAAAGGAGTCAGGCGTCACATTCAAGACACCCATTATTAGACCGGAACGGCTCAGATTAACGGAACGCTTTCGGAGCTTCCAGATCATGTAGCACACTCGCTACGTAAGCTACCGATTTGCAAGTAGTTTTGCGCTGGTCGCGCAAGCCAGCAGGGCGAGGCCCCGTCCGAGCCGGAGTATCGGAAACCTCGCTTTACCAAAACCCTAACGGTGACTTTTTGCGCTAGGCGTTTGCCGGTTGGCTATGCTCTGGCTGGATCACGTTAAACTCCAGCTTTTCCGCGGCGGCGTACACGTTGAGCGTGTTTCCCGCCTTGATGTTGCCCCGAAGGAGTTCTTCCGCCAGCGGGTCCTCAAGGAATTTTTCGACGGCTCGGCGCATTGGCCGCGCACCGTAGGTCGGGTCGTATCCCTTGTCGATCAGGAACTCAACCGCGGATGGATCCAGAAGCACCTTGATCGCCTTGGTTCCGATTCGATCGACAACCTTCGCCACTTCGAGGTTAACAATCTTAGCCAAATCGGGCCGCCCAAGCGTATGGAAGACGATCATATCGTCCAACCGGTTCAAAAACTCCGGCTTAAAGGTGCGCTTCGATTCTTCAAGAATCTTGTCGCGCATCTGTTCGTACGACTCATGTCCGGAGACTGCACCAAAGCCCAGAGAGGTCTGGCGTTTGATCAGTTCGGCGCCCACGTTCGAGGTCATGATGATAATCGTATTACGAAAGTCGATCTTCCGGCCCAGACTATCGGTGATTTTGCCTTCCTCCAATATCTGCAAAAGAAGGTGCATGACGTCCGGATGCGCTTTCTCCACCTCATCAAACAGAACGACGGCATATGGGCGGCGGCGGACGGCTTCGGACAACTGACCGCCTTCCTCGTATCCCACGTATCCCGGCGGCGAACCAATCAGGCGCGAGGCGGTGAATTTCTCCATGTACTCGGACATGTCGATCTGGATCAGGGCATCTGCGTCACCAAACATGAACTCCGCGAGCGAGCGCGCGAGGAATGTTTTGCCGACTCCGGTTGGTCCTAAAAAGATGAACGAGCCGATGGGCCGCCGAGGGTCCTTCAAATCAGCCCGTGAACGCCGTAACGCTTTGCTGATCGCGATCACCGCTTCATCCTGACCGATCACGCGAGTCTTCAGTTCCTCTTCCATTTTCAGAAGCTTTAGAGCTTCCTTTTGCTCCATGCGACTAAGTGGCACACCTGTCCACTTGGAGACGATGTGCATGATGTCATCCGCGGTGACGACCACTTCGCGCTCTTCACGCTGTTCCCGCCATTCGGTCAGAATTCGCTCCAGCTTATCTTTGGTCTGTTTTTCTGAATCGCGAAGCGCCGCGGCCTTCTCGAAATCTTGCGCTTTGATCGCCGCCTCTTTTTCGGCGCGAATCGTTTCGATTTCTTTCTCGATCTCCTTGACGTCCGGAGGTCGAGTCATCGCGTTGATCCGTGCCCGTGCACCTGCTTCATCCATCACATCGATTGCTTTATCTGGCAGGAAGCGCCCGGTCAGATACCGATCGGACAAACGGACCGCGGCGTCCAAAGCCTCATCCGTCAGCCGAGCCTTGTGATGCGCCTCGTACTTCGGGCGCAATCCTCGTAAAATCTGGACGGCCTCATCGACCGAAGGCGCCTCGACCTTTACCGTCTGGAACCGGCGCTCAAGGGCCGCATCTTTCTCGATATACTTACGATATTCGTTGAGGGTCGTCGCTCCGACGCACTGAAGTTCGCCTCGGCTAAGGGCCGGTTTGATGATGTTGGAGGCATCCATCGCGCCTTCCGCTGAGCCGGCGCCGACGATGGTGTGCAGCTCGTCAATGAACAGGATTACATTTTTCGAGCGCCGAATCTCATCCATTACCGCTTTAATGCGCTCTTCAAACTGGCCTCGATACTTCGTTCCGGCCACCATCAGGGCCAGATCAAGAGTGATGACTCGCTTGTCACGCAGCAACTCGGGCACGTTTCCCGTGCCGATCTCCTGTGCGAGTCCTTCGACGATCGCCGTTTTGCCAACGCCGGCCTCCCCGAGAAGCACCGGATTGTTTTTGGTGCGCCGGCAGAGGATTTGGATCACGCGTTCGATCTCATTTTTCCGACCGATAACCGGATCCAGCTCGCCCTTCTTCGCCAATTCGGTCAGGTCTCGGCCGAACGCGCGCAAGGCGGGCGTCTTAACATCTTTCTTATTGCCTTCCTGCGGAGACTCAGCTTCGCTTTCCGGTGGTGTAAAGTTTGGGTCCAATTCTTTTAGAATTTCGTTCCGAGTTCGTTCAATATCAACTTCCAGACTCTTTAAGACTCGAGCCGCGACACCTTCGCCCTCCCGCAAGAGTCCCAGCAAGATGTGTTCCGTGCCAACGTAAGAGTGATTGAGAGCCTTGGCTTCCTTGCCGGCAAGCGCCAGCACCTTCTTTACTCGTGGGGTGTAGGGGATGTTTCCCACCATCTTGGTCTCGGGATGTGAACCGACATGTTTCTCGACTTCCATCCGCACTGTCTCTAAGTCGAGGCCCATTTTCTGAAGCACGTTTACCGCGACCCCTTGGCCAAGTTTGATCAGCCCGAGCAAAAGATGCTCGGTCCCTACATAGTTATGGTTGAACCGGTCAGCCTCTTTGCGAGCGAGCGCCAACACTTGTTGGGCGCGTGGAGTAAAATTATTCATCATTGGGTTTCCGATGCCGGGCCCTCTGCCTGACCCCCCGACAACTTATTTTTATTAGGTTTAGGGAAGCTTTTCAACTTTTCCCGGACAATGTCGGCCCGCAGGTGGTCGCGTTCCTCCGCGGCTAACTTTTGCTGAGACAAGTGCTGAAGATGTGCCGGCTGTGTTTCCATCAACAATGAGTTGGTGAGTACCCGACCCTCCTCCGGGAAAAACCCTAAGTCAATCCCCAGGCGCATGACGGACAGCAAGTTCAACGCTTCCTTCGAAGATACCGAAAAGGCGTGAGTCAAAATTCCGTAGGCTCTACCGACCTGGTCCATCAACATTGTGCGCTTGGTTTCGAGCAGGTTTTCGCGCGCCTGGTTCTCCCGCTGAATCAACGTTTCGATCACCTTGTTCAGCCGTTCGATAATCTGGTTTTCGTTTTCGCCGAGAGTTGTCTGATTGGAAACCTGGAAGAGGTTACCCATGGCCTCGGTTCCTTCGCCGTACAATCCTCGCACCGCCAATCCAATCTTGTTAATCGAATTAATCACTTGATTGATTTGCTCGCTTAACACCAGACCCGGCAGATGGACCATCGCGGAAGCCCGCATCCCTGTTCCGACATTCGTCGGGCAGGCCGTCAAGTATCCCAGTTCTGGATCAAACGCGAAGTCGAGGTGCGCTTCCAAGGCGGTATCCACATCGTCGATGATCCGAAAAGTTTTTTGCAGATCCAACCCGGAGGTAATTGCTTGCATGCGCAAGTGGTCTTCCTCGTTCATCATGATGCTGACCGCCTGGTTCGAACATATCGCCACTGCGCTGCCCATTCCCTTTGCCGCGTGTTCGCGGCTGATCAGATGCCGCTCAACCAGAACCTGTTTTTCCAACGCGGAAAGTTCATTCAGTTGTTCCGAGAACGAGTTGCGCATCAGCACGAGGTTGTCCACGTCCGGCTTGATTTCATCCAGAATACGGATCCGTTCCGTTTTTTTGGCCCAACCCGGGAATGGCAACTTCGCCAGATTGCGCGCCAGCCTGACCCGGCTGCTGATCACGATAGGATGATGACCACCGTCCGCTGATAACCAGTCGCCGCGCGTCTTTAAGATCGTGCTGATTTTCATTCTACTTTTCCTCCTCCAGCTCCAACTGCCTGATTTCGTCCCGAATCGTCGCTGCCGACTCGTAATCCTCTTTTGAAACAGCCTCTTCCAGACTCCGTTTCAATTCGTTCAGTCGATCGGAGCGCACGATATCTCGGAACAGCCGTGCCGGAACTTTGCCAGTGTGCTTCGTCCCTTTGTGCATCGCTTTAATCAGCGATGCCAACCCCTCGGCAAATGTACCGTAGCATTCGCTGCATCCGAGCCGCCCGGTTTTTTTGAAATCTGCCTGCGTAAACCCGCACACGGGGCAGTGTTCGGTGGGAGGCGCCTGTTCAACTTGCTGGGTTTCACCTAAACCGAGCAAGAGATCCGCCAAAGCGAATCCGGTCGGATCAGAGACACCTTTGTCTTTGGAACATGACTCGCAAAGATTGATCTTTTTCATGTTCCCGTCGACGATCTGCGTCAGATAGACTGTCGCGGTGTTTGTTTTGCAGACGTCACAAATCATGCCATTGATACTCCGTTATTCGGCCGGTCTCACTTTCACTAAAGCACACTACTCATAAATCGGAGTGCCCGTCGTGCGTGTCAACTCGCGGAAACTCTCAATCAATTTCAAAGTGACCGGACCCGGTTGACCATTGCCGATTAATCTCCGGTCTAGTTGGACCGCAGGAATGACTTCAGCCGCGGTGCCCGTCAGGAGACATTCGTCCGCCGTGTAAATGTCATACTTGGTGAGCTCGCATTCCATCGTACGAATCTCCAGTTTCTCCGCGAGTTCGAAAACCACGGCTCGCGTTACGCCCTCGAGTATCCCGGAGTTCAGATGGGGCGTCGACATTTGACCATTCTTGACAATAAAAAGGTTATCGCCCGTGCACTCCGCCACGTACCCTTGTTCGTTCAGCATGAGGCCTTCACCTGCGCCCGCGTTTTGAGCCTCGAGCTTGGCCAGGATGTTGTTGAGATAGTTGAGCGATTTGACCCGTGGACTCAGCGCGGCAGGGGAGGTGCGCCGGGTCGAACAAGTGACCATCGTTAGTCCTTGGTGATAGAGATCCTCTGGATAAAGGGCGATTGTCGCAGCGATAACAATGACGCTCGGCCGCCGACAGGAATCCGGGCTGAGCCCGAGCGATCCCGCGCCGCGAGTCACAATGAGACGAATATAACCGTCGTGAAGATCGTTCTGGCGAATCGTTTCGAGGGTGGCCGCCACAAGCTCCGACTTGGACATTGGAATCTCCAGGGCGATCGCTCGCGCGGAGTCCCACAGACGGTCAACGTGCTCATCGAACCGGAATACCCGATCGTTATAGAATCGTATGCCCTCAAACACTCCATCGCCGTAGAGCAGGCCGTGGTCGAATACGGAGATCTTTGCCTCGGTCTGGTCGTAGAAGCTTCCGTCGATGTAAATCTTGAGGTTCATAAATAGAGGGGTCGAACGTTAGTTGGTAAGTAATCCGTCTCGGATGTCAACGCGTCGGTCGCCAGCCGACGCCAGCCGTTGATCGTGTGTCACGACGACCAATGTTTTCTGCTTCTCTCTGGCCAAAGCAAGCAGCAATTCCATGATCGCATTCCCGTTGGCGGTGTCG
>DATHPZ010000103.1:0-14125 GCA_035483355.1 Chthoniobacterales bacterium
CCATTCTGACCTTGTCGCTCACCTCCGACTCGCTGCCCATAGATAAAGTGAACGATTATGCCGACACGCTTTTGGCCCAGAAACTGAGCCAGGTTTCCGGGGTCGGGCTGGTCACGATCGAAGGAAATCAAAAGCCGGCGGTGCGCATTCAGTTTAATCCGCCTGCCATGGCGTCTCTTGGATTGGGCCCGGAGGACCTGCGAAACGCCATCACTCAGGCCAATGTGGATGCACCCAAGGGAAGCTTCAACGGCGCCCGGCAATCCTACATGATCGGTTCCAACGATCAGCTCCTCACTGCGGAAGCTTACCGGCCGCTCATAATAGCTTACCGAAACGGGGCCCCGGTCAAACTGAGCGATATTGCGAATGTCACTGATAGTGTCGAGGACGAGCAATTGGCCGCGTGGGTCGGAAGCAAACCGGCTGTGCTTGTCGATATCCAGCGCCAGCCCGGCGCGAATATCATTCAGACAGTCGATCGGATTAAGCAATTGCTTCCCAAACTTACTGCCTCGATTCCTCCGGCGGTGAAGGTTTCCATCCTCACAGATCGGACCCAAACCATTCGGGCCTCGGTTCACGACGTTCAATTCACTTTGCTGCTGACAGTCGCTCTGGTGATCCTGGTGATCTTCATTTTTCTGCGCAGGGTCTGGGCCACGGTCATTCCCAGCGTGGCCTTGCCGCTCTCCCTGATCGGCACGTTCGGCATCATGTACCTGGCAGGGTTCAGTCTGGATAACCTCTCGCTCATGGCTTTGACCATCTCGACGGGGTTCGTCGTGGACGATGCCATCGTGATGATCGAAAACATCTTCCGTTACATCGAGGCCGGCGAATCGCCTCTCGATGCGGCTCTCAAAGGTTCTCGCCAGATCGGGTTCACCGTTATTTCGCTCAGCTTTTCGTTGATCGCCGTTTTTATCCCCTTGCTTTTCATGACCGGAATCGTCGGCCGGCTGTTCAGGGAGTTTGCCATCACCCTCAGTGTGGCAGTGATCGTTTCGGCGATTGTTTCGTTGACGCTCACCCCGATGATGTGCGCCAAATTCCTGAAGCCGATCGACCACACCAAGCAGGGTAAGCTTTTCAAATGGAGCGAAAGAGCGTTTGACGGAATGCTCAATTTTTATGACGGCGGTCTAAAATGGGTGTTACGCAACCGGCTCTTCACACTGATTGTCGCGATCGCCACCCTTGTCGCCACGATCTTTCTTTATCTCGCCATCCCCAAAGGCTTGCTGCCCAATCAAGATACCGGAGAACTCATCGGAGTCACCGACGCCGGCCAGAATATCTCCTTTAAAGCGATGCTCGCGCGGCAACGGGAGGTCTCCGACATCGTTGGAAAAGATCCTGACGTCCAAAGTGTCGCCGCATTCGTTGGCGCCGGGACCGTCAATGCGACCGTGAACACCGGCCGGCTGTACATTGTGTTAAAACCGCGGGACGTACGTCGATCGTCCGCGGACCAGATCATGGCGCGGTTGCACAAGGCCACCAAAGACCTTCAGGGAATCTCTCTCTTTTTGCAGTCCGTGCAGGACTTGCAGATCGACACCAAAGTCAGTCGCACCCAATATCAGTTTATTCTCGAAGACAGCGCCTCGGCGGAACTGGCCGAATGGACGCCAAAATTGCTGGAGCGGCTGAAACAAGTGCCCGAACTCAGTGACGTCGCCAGCGACCAGCAGACGAGCGGCCTCCAAACGGTCATTGATATCGACCGCGAAAAAGCTTCGCGGCTTGGTGTCCAGATCGACGCCATCGATAACGTTTTATATGATTCTTTCGGCCAACGTCAGATCTCGATTATCTTTACCCAGCTGAACCAGTTCTGGGTTGTCCTCGAAGCAGCGCCGGAATTCAAAAACTCTCCCCACGTGCTGGACAAGATCTACGTCAACGCGACCGGCGCTCAGCAGGCTGGCAGTGTCTCGAGTCCCGGGTCGATCACGGCCAGCGGCGCTATCACGACAGGTGGTCCTCAAGTTCCGCTTTCGGCCTTCGCAACCATGCGGACAACCACTGGGCCTCTGTCAGTCCTGCATCAGAATTTATTCCCTGCCGTAACCATCTCTTTCAATTTGGCCCCGGGAAAGTCTCTCGGTCAGGCAGTCAAAGCCATCGAAGCGGCGAAAACCGAGATCGGTTTGCCGGACACGATTGCCACCAGCTTTTCCGGTACCGCCGCTGAGTTCCAGAGCTCGCTTAGTTCGGAGCCTTATCTGATTCTTGCGGCCATTGTCGTCATCTACATCGTGCTCGGCGTTTTATACGAAAGCTACATTCATCCGATCACGATCCTTTCGACCTTGCCTTCCGCAGGCGTCGGAGCGCTCCTGGCTCTCAACCTGTTTCAGATGGATTTTTCGCTCATCGCCCTGATCGGAATGATTCTCTTGATCGGGATTGTGAAGAAGAATGCGATCATGATGATCGATTTTGCGCTCGATGCCGAACGCGAGGAGGGAAAATCTCCGGAGGAATCGATTTATCAGGCTTGTCTCCTCCGTTTTCGGCCAATCATGATGACGACAATGGCTGCCCTCCTCGGCGCGCTACCCCTGGCGATCCAGGAAGGCACCGGCTCAGAGTTGCGCAAACCACTTGGCATTACCATCGTTGGCGGACTGCTTGTTTCGCAAATCCTGACTCTCTACACGACTCCCGTTATCTACCTTTACCTGGACAAAGTTGGGAGGTTCTTGAGTCGGCGCCGCGAGAAACCCGCGGTGAAGCCGGCAGAGCTTGAACCCGTCCTGACAAGATGAGTTCAATTTGAGAATGGTGAACCAACAGGTTTGCTGAGCATGAGTATTTCTGAGCCATTTGTTCGCCGGCCGATTGCTACTTCGCTGCTGGCCGTCGGATTGCTGCTCGTCGGTATCGTTGCCTATCGGTTCCTGCCGGTGGCGCCCTTGCCGCAAGTCGATTTCCCAAGTATCAACGTGAGCGCCACTTACTCGGGTGTCGATCCCGAAACAGCTGCCACTTCGCTCGCCGCACCCTTGGAACGGCGATTCGCCAATATCGCGGGCGTCAATGAAATCACGTCGGTAAGCCAGCTGAATGGGACCCGGATTACCTTGCAGTTCGACCTGAGCAGAGACATCAATGGAGCCGCGCGCGACGTTCAAGCGGCCATCAACGCGGCCTCCAGCGAATTGCCGCCCGGGCTCCCGAGTCCACCTACCTACCGAAAGGCCAATCCCAACGATCTGCCGGTGTTAATCCTTGCGCTGACGTCGGACTCCGTCCCGTTATCAGTCATTTACAATCAAGCTGTGGAATTGCTCGTCCCTGCGCTGTCGCAGGTACCTGGAGTAAGCGAGGTAGACGTTGGGGGCGGCGCCAGAACAGCGGTACGGGTGCAGGTTGATCCCGCCGCGCTAGCCTCCATGGGGTTGAGCATCGATAACGTTCGGGCCGTGCTCCAGAGTCAGAACAAGGATGAACCTAAGGGAGCTATTGATGGGGATCGCATTAGCTTCACGATGAACGCCAACGATCAGCTATTCAGCGCAGATCAGTACAAAAACCTTATTATCGGAGAGAAAAATGGCGTTCCCATTCCGTTAAGTGCGGTTGGCCATGCGATCGATGGGACAGAGGACAGGCTTCAGGCCGCCTGGTTCAACTCCAAGCGAGCCGTGGTGCTCTTTGTCCGTAAGCAGGCTGATGCCAATGTCATCGAAACGGTGGACCGGATGAAAGCTATGCTTCCGCAATTGGAGCGATGGTTGCCACCGGCGATCCATTTGGATATCCAGAGCGATCGAACAGTCACCATCCGGGCTTCGGTTGCCGACGTGCAAACGTCCCTGCTCATCAGCGTTGGGCTGGTCGTCATGGTCTGCTTTGTCTTCCTGCGTCGAGTATCGACGACGTTCATCGCTTGCGTGACCGTCCCGCTTGCCTTGGCAGGTACGTTCGCGGTGATGTATCTTCTCAAGTTTAGCCTCGATAATATCTCTCTCATGGCGCTAACGATCTCCGTCGGCTTCGTGGTGGATGACGCGATCGTGGTGATCGAGAACATCGTTCGTCATCTGGAGCAAGGCCTCACCCCGCTGGAAGCCACTCTCCGAGGGGCGCGTCAGATCGGCTTTACCGTTCTCTCCATCAGCGTCTCGCTGGTGGCGGTGTTCATTCCACTGCTGTTTATGGGCGGGATTATCGGCCGGCAATTCCATGAGTTTTCCGTGACTCTCAGCGTCGCGATTATTGTCTCGGCGGTCGTGTCGTTAACTCTCACTCCGATGCTCTGTTCCCGTTTGCTGCGAGAGGAAAAGTCAGCCCAGACTCGAGGCTGGTTCTACCGCGCCACCGAAAAAATGTTTAATGGCGTGCTCGGGATGTACTCTCGGTCACTGCGTTGGGTGCTCCGACATTCCTTCCTGATGCTGATTGTCACGGCGGTGACCATTTGCCTCACCGTCTGGCTCTACACGATTGTACCAAAAGGATTCTTCCCTCAACAGGACACCGGTTTGATCATGGGGATTACCGAAGCCGCGCAAGACATCTCATTCGACGCGATGGTCCAGAAACAGAATCTGGTAACCGAGATCGTAAAAAATGATCCGGCGGTCGCCTCTGTCACCTCCGCCGTAGGCAGCGGCGGTGGGGGCAGCTCAAACACCGGTCGCATGTTCATTACGTTGAAGCCGAGAAGGGAAAGGAATATCACCGCCACCGAGGTGGTCGCCAGAATACGCGGCAAAACGGCCAGGATCCCTGGGATCGGCGTATTCTTACAGGCTTCGCAGGATATCCGTATCGGCGGACGAGCCACCAAGGGCCAATACATTTATTCGTTGGTCAGTCCGAGCCAGGACGATCTCAACAGCTTCGCACCAAAGTTGATGGCGGCTCTTCAGAAAAACTCGAAACTAAAGGATTTAACCACCGACCAGCAACAGCAAGGGCTCCAATCGAACGTCGTCGTGGACCGGATCAAAGCGTCGGAACTGGGGATCCAACCGGAGCAGGTGGATAGCGTCTTGTACAGCGCCTTCGGGCAGCGGGCCGTTTCGGTGGTTTACAATGACCGGGATCAGTTCCACGTCATCCTCGAAGCCCTGCCACAATATCTTGCCGATCCCACCGCACTCGATAAGATCTATGTTTCTGGCACCGCCGGCATTCAAGTTCCACTCAGTGCGATCGCCCATTTTCAGTTTTCCAATACTCCGACCGCGATCAACCACCAGGGGCAATTTCCTGCCGTGACGTTCTCGTTCAACCTCGATCCGGGCACTTCCCTCGAGCAAGCAACAACGATCATCGAGAAAGCGGCCAGTGATATTCGTATGCCGGACTCCATTCGAGGCAGTTTTCAGGGAACAGCGCAGGTTTTTCAGGATTCGCTTTCGTCGGAACCGATCTTGATCCTGACCGCAATCATTGCCGTCTACATCGTCCTTGGCGTCCTGTACGAAAGCTATATTCACCCGATCACCATCCTTTCGACGCTGCCATCGGCCGGACTCGGTGCGTTGCTCGCGCTCCTCCTTTGCAAGGTCGATTTGTCCATCGTCTCGATCATTGGGATCATTTTGCTGATTGGCATCGTAAAGAAAAATGCGATCATGATGGTCGATTTCGCGCTCGAAGCTGAACGCGAACAAAACCTCACCCCGGCCGATGCAATCTACCAGGCCTGCGTTGTCCGGTTTCGTCCCATCATGATGACCACCCTGGCTGCGATGTTTGGCGCGGTTCCACTGGCGATGGGTCAGGGAGATGGCTCCGAAATCCGGCAACCGCTCGGTGTGGCGATTATTGGCGGTCTGATCGTGTCGCAGCTTTTGACATTGTACACCACGCCGATCATCTACCTCTATCTGGATCGATTGCAGGTACGGCGGCACGAAACGGCGCCCGTGGCTCAGCCGCAACCCGCGTGAGACATTTTGATATTGGCAGCCCGTGCTACACGCGGCCATCGCACGCCGTTGTCGCAGAAGGAGAATTCTGTTAGTTTCCCAGCCGTGACCCACAATTTGAGCGCTTTCGGCTTGGCGAACCGGCCGGAATTCAGGTTCTTGGATCTGTTCTTTCCCTGGATTTTCGTCATTTCCGTCGCGGGCTTTCTGGCAGCCTGGGTAGTCGTAGCGATTTTGGAACGCACGGGCCTGTCGCGGCACATCTGGCATCTTCCTCTTTTCTTTCTCGCCCTGGTCATATTGCTCAGTAGCATTTTCGGATTCGTCTGCTTCCCATGAAGGCTCGCCTTTTAAATTTTATCGTCACTCTGGTCATCGTTTGCCTGGCAGGCTGGGCCGCCTGGGCTTTGTATGAGCGCTACGTATACGATCCCTGGACGCGAGATTCCCAGGTCCGGGCGAATATCGTCGGCATCGCGCCTCGCGTTTCCGGTCCGATTATTCACGTGGCGGTCCACGATAATCAGCAGATCAAGACGGGGGATTTATTGTTTGAAATCGATCCGGCTGATTTTAACGCTCAGCTTAACGTTGCCGCCGGACAGGTTCTTAACAGTGAAGCGAACTTGAAGCAGCGGCAGCAGGATCTCGATCGTCAATCGAACCTCTATAAAAATCATGTGGTTGCCGAACAGGATTTTCAGAATGCGCAGGACAATTTCTCGGCCGCGCAGGCTCAGTTGGTTTCCGCCAAGGCGAATCTGGAGCTCGCCAGATTGAACCTCAGCTACACAAAAGTCTTTGCTCCAGTGTATGGGTATGTCACCAACATGAACACCAGCGAGGGCACTTATGTCACCGCCGGCAAGCAATTGATGGCGCTGGTCGATGGGAGTTCGTTTTGGATTGCCGCATATTTCAAAGAGACTCAATTGGCGCATATCCAAATCGGTCAGAAAGCCAACTTGGCGCTCATGGGGGACAAACAGTCGTTTCAAGGAGTGGTCCGAAGCATTGGCTGGGGTATCTACGTTCAGGATGGATCAGGCAGCGATGCCACAGGATTGTTACCCTCGGTCAGCCAAACCGTGGATTGGGTTCGTCTTCCACAGCGATTCCCGGTCCGAATCGAACCATCAGGCGCTCCACCCGTTCCTCTCAGGATCGGTCAAACTGTATCCGTGGCGATGACGCCGGAGGTTGAGCACGCCGAAGCACCCTCTCAGAAAAACGCCGTTCAACCTTGACTTAGTATCAACCGAGCACTGTCCCGACCGGGAACCTGAAACCGCGAACAAATTCCAGCGCGTTCATCCTGCGTTTGCCTTCGAGCTGTACCTCCAGCAACAGGAGCGCTCCTAGCCCGCAGGCAACCAGGACTCCGCGATTGCCGATGCCATTGACGCGGCCCTCTTGTCCCGACACGCGATGGACTGGCAAAGCACGGTGGATCTTGAGTTTTTTCACCGAATCGTCCGTTGTTCGTATGAGCGTAAAGGCGCCCGGCCACGGATTCATCGCGCGAACCAGCCGATCCAGGTGCCAGCAATCCTGAGCCCAATCGATCCGGCCGGATTCCCGTCCAAGCTTCGCCGCGTATGTCGCTTTTGATTCATCCTGAGGGATCCTGGGTGCTTTGTGAGACAAAATGAGTTCAAAGGCCGCAGCGAGTGCCTCCGGTCCGAGGGTCGCCAGCCGATCGTGCAGCGATCCGCCGGTCTCTCGCCTCCGAATAGCGATCGATCGCGTCAGGAGGATGTCGCCGGTGTCCAGACCTTCGGCCATGTACATCACGGTCAGGCCCGAGCACCGATCACTCGAAAGGATCGAGGCCTGGATGGGTGCCGCACCCCGGTGCCTGGGCAAAATCGACGCGTGCAGGTTGAGACAAGCAATGGTCGGCATTTCCAGAAGCCTTTTTGGCAGGATCTGGCCGTATGCCATGACCACGATCAGGTCCGGCGAAAGCTCCGCGATTCGGTCCAGATCCTCGGCGTTGCGTACCTTCGCAGGTTGGAGGATCGGCAGACCGAGCGTGGCGGCCAGATTTTTTGGGGCTGGCGGCATCAAGGCCTGCGAGCGACCGGCTGGTTTATCCGGCTGCGTCACCACCCCGGCCAGAAGTGCCGCCGAAGAGTGGGCAAGCCATCGCAATGTCGGCAGCCCAATCTGGCCACTGCCCATGAATACGACGCGAAGCTTATCCTTCAAGCGTTAAAGGCCATGACAGCATCGTGCGTGCTCCAAATGACTCCCAGAATGTCCTGGAGAACCTTCACCGGCGGTTGCAGCGCGTCGATTTGTGTCACCAGGCCAGAGTAAAAATTCAATACAGGCTTGGTCTCTTCCTCGTAGGTCAGAAGCCGTTTTCGAATTACTTCTTCGTTGGCGTCATCGAGACGGTTGTCCTTGATTGCCCGTTTTCGGAGGCGCCGCACCAACTCCTCGCGTTTCGGGCAGGAGAGGTGAAACACCTGCTTTACGTGAATCAGGTTTTCCATCAGTTTTGCTTGATTGACGTTTCTGGGAATGCCATCCAGCACCAGCGCGTCGATATCGGGCTTAAATTCTCCCTCGAGAACCTGCGCTTCAATTTTTGTTCGCCAAAGCTCAACGGTCAGGTCGTCCGGGACTAGCAACCCTTTACTGGAATAGTCGATAAATTGTTGTCCCAAAGCCGTTCGCAAGTCCAGCGAGCGAAAGACTTCGCCACAAGCACAATGGAAAAATCGGGGCACAGTTCCGAGGACTTTGCCCTGAGTCCCTTTTCCGCTGCCAGGCGCGCCCATGAAGAGAAAGGTGATATAACGGTTCATACCGGGGGGTCTTCTTAGCAAACAAACAGATGCGGCGGTGCGGTGTCAGCGAGTAAGGTTCATTCTTGTATAATCTGCCTGAAGTCGATCGCTATCGACGTCCTTTTCCAGGCACCCCGAAACTCCAGAGGAACCGCTCGGAAGGCAAGAGGTTTTTTCGGCAAGCAAACCACAGCAGGTTCAACGACATTGAGGTAACAACGTAAAGCATCTGGCTTCGCCTCCGAAGTAAGTAAGGCCTCTCGCCTTACTCCCGAATTAAGTCAGCCGTCTTACCTTCTTCAGGCTTTCACTGGCGACCCGCAGACATTTTGAGTCACCGGCTCCACTGAATCCACCGCTCCTATATGTTATCTGATTGGCATCCGTTCGAGAGTGCGCTCTACTGGGTAAGTGTTCAGTTTGACGGTCCTCGGGAGCGGAAGTGCAGGCAATTGTTCGTTGATTGCCACCAGCCAGTGCAGGCTTCTTGTTGACGCCGGGTTCAGTGCCCGCCAGATCGGGCAGCGACTTGAATTAGCCGGAGTGAGTCCGCAGAGTTTGGACGGGATCCTCATCACGCACGAACACAGTGATCACGTCGCCGGCCTGGAAATCTTTTGTCGCCGTTTCGGCATTCCGATCTATGCGAATCCGCTCACGGCGGAAATGTTACGACGGGGATCGCTTGCCAATTTTCCATACTGGAACCTGTTCGCAACCGGGGCCGCTTTTTCGGTGAAGGACATTGAGATACAAAGCTTTTATGTGCCACATGACGCGGTTGATCCGACAGCGTTCGTGTTCACCGCGGATGAGGGCTCCATCGGGTTTCTGACCGATCTCGGCTATGCGCCAAAACTCGCCCTGGAGCGCATCCGGCAAGTGGATGCTCTGGTCGTCGAAACTAACCACGACGAGCGGATGCTGCAGGAAGACACCAGACGACCCTGGTCGGTTAAGCAGAGGATATTGTCCCGGCACGGCCACCTTTCCAACGAAGCCGCGGCCAAACTGGTTGCGGCAATTGCGGGGCACCGGCTTCGCCGTGTCGTCCTCGGGCACCTGAGCCGCGATTGCAATCGCGCGGATCTAGCTCTAGGGACAATGCTGCGCTTTGGGGTCCAGGGAATAGATCTGTTTTGCGCCGAACAAAACACTGTCAGTCCCACTTTTTCCGTGTCCGGGCCGGCGCGGTCAACGGTTGGCGAGGAGATAAAACCAGTTGGCCGTCAGAGCGACAATCGCCAGCGCGCCCAAGGTACGTTTGATCTGGGATGGCAGGTTAGCTAACCGCAGCCGCGGTAACCGGAAAAGCAAAACGGCGGCAGCGTAGAGATTGATGAGAAGGGTTCCGCCGTAACAAATAAAAATAAGAGGGTTGTGCCACCAAGCCCCGGCTAGGTCTCCGTGCGCCAGGGACAGGGCGCAGTGGGTTGCGCCGCAAGTCGGACAAGGTAGTCCGGTGAGCCGCCGAACCCAGCATCCAGGCCAAGGCATTCCGAGGCTCAGCCAGAGATAACAACTTGTCGCAAATCCACCGGAGACAGCCAGAAAAAGAAACTCGAAATCTGTCTCTTTCGGCGCCAGTGGCCGGAAGAAAAGACCAAACTTGCGGCTAAGTGTTCGCATGATGGCTGGACGCCACGGCGGCGGCGATTATCGCAATGTAAAGAACGAAGACGATTCCTACACAGACGAAGGTCGGAAGCAGAAGCGCCACAGCGGCTCGCCATCCTTCAGTCTTGTGCACCTTCGACAAACCGATGATCGTCAATACCAGGCACCAAATGCCCGAGACAAACCATCCAGCGCACGGCACCAGAGCAAAAATCCAGGTGCTGTAAGAATAACAGATCACCCGATAAGTGGCTTCGTAGTTCTTGGACGTTCCTTTGAAGAGCGCGAGGCAGGCGTGCGTGATTCCCGCGGACAGAAAAGTTGAACCGACGAGTAGCGGGATCACCACCAGCATAACGACAATATTCAGTAACGGGGGCAGTCCCGCGCTGATGGCAATCATAGAACTTGACTCGTTGTGCGTTGCCCCGGCGGTCGCCGCAATTACCACAGACCAAAGCAGCTGGTAGATCGTTGAGAAGAATGCGTAGATGACTACCATCGTCAGGTTGAATAAGAAGGGCGAGGCAAATCCTCCATTCGTCTTCATCCGGGTGAAGCTGACGGTCGGATTAAAGAGCATTTCCTTCCAAGTTTGCACCAGCGCTTTCGCCAAGCCCAGTTCCTTTCGTCGTTCCCAAGCCGGGCCATCCTCTGCGCCCTCGACGATCGCTAATGTAACCTCGCTCAAAGGGGGTGGGACATCGGGCGATGAGGGAGCGACTGATGAGAGTGACGGGGGTGGCTCCTGGTGCGGCAACGTCTGCAAGCCGGGGAATTCCGCAAGCGGTTTCCAGGTCTCCATGCCTTCCTGCCAGCCCAGGTCCGTGGGGACAAACCGACTCTGATCTAGACCTCGCTGAACTTCTTCTAAAGTGAACGTCCCAAGATTTTGACCCGCGCGATTGATCCAGATCTTCATGACGCATCGCGTTGTAGATGAAAAAAGGGGGAGACGTCAAACCGCATCGGGGAAAAATCGTCACCCGAAACGGGTTCGCTTGCTGGTCAATTCTTTGTCGGGTGGCCAAAGAAAGCCGCCTGCCTCGGGTACCCGGAGCTAACACCTACCCGGCACTTTGCTTACTTCCGCTTACTCGGATGACGTCGGCCGATTCATCAGAGCAAGGATATGCCGTTTCTTAGCATCGTAAGGGAGCGCGTGAAAATTTCGGATTTCATCCAGTCGCCGGGCCCCGTTCAGAGTATCCAGGTAATGGGTATAAGAGGAGGCCAACTCGCCCGTCTCCAGATAGCGCGCCCTAAGATTGTCGTCCCTGAAAGCATCTTCGGCGCGCGATTCAAACAAGTGAAATCGGAGCCACCGCCGGTCCATGCGCGAGATTCGTTGCGTTTTTCGGAAGAATGCCACAAAAAGCAACAGCACCAGATAAGTGTCGACCATGCCCTGCAATTCCAGATTCCGCGCAAAGTCTTCGCTATCGATGCGTCGTAGGCCCGCCTTAAATTGCAACGCGGCGTGCAGCGCATGGTTAATTTCTTCCACAAACATGATCAGCGACCGAATATTGTTGTTTGATAGTCCGCCGCGCGGATCGTGCCGCTCGAGTTGTTCGATCAGCCATTTGGAGTAATATATTCCCACGTAGAGCCGGTCGTCCGAGGTGCGTAAAAAAGTCTTGGCTAGTTCGCTCAATTCGCGGGCCGACGCTCCCGCCAGTTTGGTTAACTGGGAACAACGCGCCCGATCAATCAAGCATTCCTCAAGATTAATACCGACTGCAGCGTAGGTTCGCTCGAAGAGCCGTTGGACTTCGCTAAAGAGTGTTTTGTTCATTCGAAAGTCGGCATGTATCGATTGTCTCCAATATTAACAAACTCGTCTGTCAGGCGATTCAAGGCCAGACGGCACTCGTGAAAGTGATCCGCTAACTTCTCGAAAAGGCCACACAGCTCGTACCTGCGCGCGACGTCATGCGTCGCTAAAGCATGAAAACTCGATCGGCCCATGTCCTCATAGAATGAAAAACTGGGAGCCCCTCTCTGCCGACGGCTTTCGATGCTTTCGTAAAAAATGCCAGTGACGAACAAGGCGTAATTGCCAATGTGCGCTCTGATTAGAAATGTTTGGTACGAAGAAGCCGTTTTCAGCGCCAGCAAAAGGTCGGACAGATAAAGGGTTTCGAGATTCTGAACCGGTGCACGCAATTGCCGGATTTGGGAAAATTTTTCTAAAAGGGATCCGACGTAGTCTGTCAATGTGCGGTCGTCAAGGCCCGAACGCTTTAAGACGAGCCGTGCCAGAATATAGAAATAGAACTGCGGGGAAATGGTCAGATTTCCTGGCCCTTCAAGCACAGCGCGGACAAGTTCGGCATGGTCCAGAATCTGGTCTCTGGTTTCGACGTCGCTCAGTAACTCGACGAGGCCAACCCTGTTTCCGGGACTTTTCGCGAGTGTCCGGACGACAAAATCGAAGTCGTCCCCGGTAAATCTTGCCCGACAATTAGGTTGAATCATCGGGTCTACTTACCTAGCATTATTCGTGCCGGATGGCAAGCATTATCCTGCGGAACCCGGTTCTCAGTTTGCCGATGGGCGATTTCCCTTTGCCCAAATTCAATTGTATCCTGATCTTTTCGCCCACTTCGATGCCAATCCGTCCATTCCAATTTTTTAAATGGCTGGTCTTGCTCTTGGTCGCTCTCCTGTTTTCATACGTCGCCTACTATGGCTATCATCAAGGGTTCGGAGGGCACTGGCGGGCTTTGCTCACCAAGGAGTTCCACGCATTCGGCCTCGAAATCCGGGTGCGGCGCCTTACCTTGGACCCGTTTCGCGGTCTGGTCGCCAAGGATCTTGAGATCTACGATAACGATCGCAGGCAGATGATCCTAGCCCAGATCAGCGATCTCTCCCTGGATATCAATTACGCTAATCTGCTTCAGCAAGAACCGGCCCTGAACGCGGTCGATTTACATGACGCCAAGATTTCCATCCCGATTGATCCAGCGGTCCCAAAAGCGGGACGCATCCGTCTCACCGGACTTCAGTCGCGGATCTATTTTTTTCCTGGACGCATTGAAGTGCGCCAGGCTTCCGGCATGATCTTCGGGATTCATTTACAGGCGTCGGGCACCCTGGTTAATCCCGCGGCTTTCTCCCTTCTTTCAGGTTCGGAATCTCGCCCGGATCAGAAACCGCAGCAAAATTTTCTCCGGCTTCTCATCAAAGAGATTGAGATGCTCCATTTTTCCGAAGAACCGCCTCAGCTCGACTTCATCTTTCAGGTCGACTTCGCACGTCCTGCTTCGCTGCGGCTGCAGGGAGGCCATCTGTTTGCCGGAAGCCTCACTCGAAAAAACTATCAGCTGCAAAACCTGGACTGCCAGTTCTCCCTCGAGAACCAGAAATTTGATCTCCGGAAGCTTTTCATGCGGGATGGGCGCGGAGAATTGTTCGCCACCGGCATCTGGAACCTAGCCACCGGTGAAAAGAATTTCCAGGTCCGAAGCGGGTTGGATCCAGCCAAACTGCTCGCCGACGATTTCCGGTTTCCCTGGGCGAAAGACTTCATATTCGACGCACCGCCGCAAATCGAGTTGAGCGGTGTGGCTCGGCCAGACGGACGTTTGCAAGTTCTCGGGAAGCTGAATTTCGACCAATTCTCCGTTCGAGAGGTGAAGTTCCAGAGCATGAAAGCCGAGTTCTCGAAATCGGGAAATTCCTGGATGGTCATGAACGCGCAGGTGACCCATCGTTCCGGAACATTGTCCGGAGATATCTTGAATCGACCCGGCGATTTTCGGATGCGGATCAACTCCGCGTTAAATCCCACCGAGCTAATGCCACTAT
>DATHPZ010000104.1:0-15296 GCA_035483355.1 Chthoniobacterales bacterium
CAGGTTGGTGAACGTCACATCCCCAATCGCAAAACCAGCAGCGGGGAGGTCTACCTCGCCTTCACTGACCGCTGAGATCAGGTTATCGTAGCGGCCGCCGCCGGCGAGCGAGCGATTTGCTTTTTTGCGATCAAAAATCTCGAAAACAAGACCGGTGTAGTAGTCGAGACCGCGTACGATCGTCAGGTCCAGCTCGACAAATTTTTCCAAGCCGCGCCATTGTAGTTCGCGGAACAAGTCACCGAAACCGGGCATCGATCCTGCAGGCGTTCGAAGAAATTCCCGAACATCGGCGAGGTCGAGTTGAAAAGATTGGAGTTTGCCTATCGTGACGTCCTCGTTCTCGCGCTCAAGTTTGTCGACGATCGAGAGAAACTCAGACAATCGATCGACTGGCTGTTGATGCTTGATCAGGAACTCCGCCCAGAGGTTACGGTTATTGACCCGGACAAAAAAATCGTCAGCGGTCAAACCAAAGGCTTGGTGTAAGGCGATGGCAAGCCCGATCAGTTCCGCGTCGGCTGCCGGAGTGTCGTCCCCGAGTATATCACAATTAATTTGATAGAACTCCCGCAGTCGGCCTTTCTGCGGTTTTTCAAATCGGAAAAAGGGAGAAATGCTGAACCATTTGATCGGTTTCCGATATTCCCGGGCGCGCGCCGCAACCAGACGAGCTAACGTTGGGGTCATCTCCGGCCTCAGACAGACATCCCTGCCTCCTTGGTCGACGAAGCGGAACAACTGCGTTTTGAGCTCCTCTCCACTCTTTCTTTTGTAGAGTTCGGTCGGCTCCAACGTGGGACCGTCGTATTCCTGAAATCCAAATGATCTGGCAACACGGCGCCAGTTCTCGAAGAGGTAACTCCGGAAGGCGTATTCCTCCGGATAAATATCACGGAATCCAGGTAGCCGTTGCATAGGAAAGGTTCGAAAGGATGCCTTCAACCCAGCGAAAAGCAAACATTTCGGGCCGATGCCTTGCTGAATCCGACGAATCTGCAGGCGTCTTTTGAAACTCTCGTTGGCACTGGAACGTTTTTAGTGCCATGTTGCCGGCCCGATGAATCCTCCTTTGCTTAAGCTGGTCATTCTGGCAGAACGGCTTGCGGTATGCCGATTGGATACCCATGCTCCAATTCCAGAGTGGGCTACTGGTGAAGCGTTCCTCTCGATTAGCCGTACCCGGGATGAACTTTCGGTTATTTGTGAGGAGCACTTTGTTCCTGCCGGAGTCCAGGCGAGTCGCGGTTGGCGAGGCCTTAAGATTGTCGGGCCACTGGATTTAGATCTCGTCGGAAGCCTGGTCTCGGTGACTGTCCCTTTGGCACAGTCCAATATAGGTATTCTTCCGATAGGCACTTTCGAAACAGACTATGTCCTGGTTCGCGACCGGCAATTGGGCGACGCGGTGAAAGCTCTGCGCTTCGCCGGGTTCGAAGTGATTGACAAGGCCTCCTGAGATAGGAGTTGCAGGAATTCAGGAGCCAGCAATTCAGAGTAAAGACCGCGGACCGAGGACATCAACCGGCGTCCAGTCGCTGAGAGAACAAATCGCTGCGAATTCGCGACTGAATCCCTGCGCTGGACCGTGCCTCAGATCTTCTTTTCAAAGCAGACCGCGGAGGGATCGTTTTCAAATGGCGGGAAATTAGGGATCCGATAAAAACCCGCTTTGCCATAGAGGGCAATGGATTCGGGTTGTTTGTCGCCGGTCTCAAGCCGCATCGCGTCGTATTCGAATTCCCGGGCTAAACGCTCGAGTTCTTCCAGAACCATGGTGGCGATTCCGAGGCCGCGCGCACCCCTGGCGACGAACATTCGTTTGACCTCGACGCAGTATTCGTCCATCGGAACAAGCGCTCCGCATCCAACGGCATTTCCATCGCGACGCGCGACGAGGAAAGCGCTTCTGGGAACCGAAACCAGATCTGGATCGAAGATTCCAACATCCGCGGGAGGGACATCGTAACGCTTCTTGACCTCATCGACGAAGGCGGACAGCAGTTGCGACACATCTGGGGAACGGGGATTTTCTTTCGCTATCGTAATCATCTCGGCAATTCAATCCACTTTTGCGCAATAAACGCTTCCAAGGCGACGCTAAATTTTGCGCTCGATCAATTTTTCTATGAATCCGGAACAAAGCGAAGATAAAAGTCAGGAGCCAGCCGTTAGCTCCCGACCAGCTGACACCTGACTCCAGCCGGCGATGCGCTCGCCGGTGACTTTGCTGCGCTTCGGCCTTGTCCTCTAAGCGCGCTTCGGTCAGTATTCACTAATGGGTGGACTTTCGAAACGAACGAAGATTGTAGCGACGATAGGGCCAGCGAGCGATAGCGAAGAGATGCTGCGCCGATTGATTGATTCAGGGATGGACGTGGCTCGGTTGAACTTTTCCCATCGCTCGGCTGAGATGGCCAAGCCTTTGGTTGAAAGGATTCGTAAGGTGTCTGATGAGATGGGGGTATTCATCGGTATCCTCGGGGATTTGCGCGGTCCCAGAATTCGCGTTGGGGAAATGGAGAACGGCGGCGTTGAGCTGGAAAAGGGAAAGAAGATCATCTTGACGTCGGAGAATACCGTCGGAACGGCGGCAAAGATCGCCGTCAGTTTCAAAGGCCTTTACCGTGATGTGGCGCCCAGTTCCATTTTGCTTCTGGACGACGGAAATATCGAACTTCAAGTGCTGGAGATCAGAGCGGCGGGAGACGTGGTGTGCGAGATTGTTCGTGGCGGCGAGCTCAAAAGCAACAAAGGCGTGAACCTCAAGAACCGGCTGGTTTCGTTACCGTCGCTCACCACCAAGGACTACCAGGATCTCGATTTTGCGGTTTCCCAGGAGCTCGACTTCCTGGCGCTCTCCTTTGTCCAATCATCCTCAGATGTCCGATTTCTCAAGCAGGCGCTGGCCGAGCGAGGCGCGTCGATTCCGGTGATCGCCAAAATCGAACGAAAGAACGCCCTCGACGATATCAAAAACATTGTTCGTGAATGTTATGGCGTAATGGTCGCCCGAGGAGATCTCGCTCTGGAGATGAGTTTCGAGGATGTCCCGATTGCCCAGAAACGGATCATCACGGTGTGTCGCGACGAGGGGGTGCCGGTGATCACGGCGACGCAAATGTTGGAATCGATGATCAGTTTTCATAAGCCGACGAGGGCGGAAGCTGCCGACATTGCCAATGCGATTCTGGATGGCAGCGATGCGGTCATGCTCTCTGCGGAATCGGCAGTCGGCCGGTTCCCGGTTGAAGCGGTCGCCACGATGGCCACGATCGCCGCCCGCGCTGAAGAGGCATGGATCACAGGCGAACTTCCGATTCCGCCATCGATTCCGGATCGCGCAGACCTGGAGGCCGCTGTCGCGCACGCGGCGCACGGCATTGCAAGTTCGGTGACGGCCAAAGCGATTGTCTCAGCGACCGCGTCCGGAAGTACTCCTCGGCGAGTCGCATGCCATCGGCCGAAAATGCCGATCCTCGCGCTCTGTTCCTCTAAAGAAGTGTGTCGGAGACTGACTTTGAGCTGGGGGGTACGACCGTTGCTCTTTGAACCTGTCGCGGGGACCGCCCACTTAGTGCGATTGAGCGTCGAAGCAGCGACCAAGGTTCTGGGGGCTAAACCGGAGGATGTCCTGACGATCGTCGCAGGTACGCCATATAATATGCCGGGGAAGACAAACCTGATAAAGGTGGAAAAGATTTCCGACGCATTGAGAGCTGCACAAAGCGAAGCGGGAGAATAACCTTCCAGACCCTTTCGAAGCCAACGGTATGTCTCCCACCGATGAGACGATGCACAAAATTGGCTTATAGTTGCTGCACAGAATAGCCTGCTCGCCTGAGTTGCGCCACCACACCATCCACACCGACAAGGTGACCGGCCCCGACAATGATCAGGTAGTTGGCGTCGCCATGAGCAAAACGTTCGATTTCCGGCACCCATTTGGAATTTCGCCTGGAGAACAGAACATCATGGGTGGCGGGGTCGGCTTTCTGGTCTTGATTTAAAAGTCGATCAAGCGATTCGACGTCCCCGTCTCTCCAGGCGTTGACCAATTGGCGAATCATCTCGGCGTAGGCGGGCAACCCGGAGAGAGTACTTAGCAGGTATTGCTCGTTTTGTTCGTCATTGAACCGGTCAAAGATCTCCGCTTGATCACGGAGGGTTTCGAGCCCGAGCACCGGTTTGCCCGCGGCCTTCGCTTTCCGGTAAAAATAAAGGTCGATCCCAAGTCGGTCGCTGAAACCAACCATCTCCAGAGTGCGCGAACTCAGTGCCTCGGCGAGAAACCAAGGCTTCAGGCGTTCAACCTTCTGCAACGACCACCCGTAAAGAGGAAGTAAGCCTTTTAATAGCTCCATCGTCCGGGGCGTGAGCTTTTTCGAGAGAGATTGCCCGGGCGGATAAAATGCGGTGCGACTGAATTCTTCCTTGAAACTCTTCTGGGTGAAACGGGTGAGATCGATTTCGAACACGACCTGGCTGGCGTCATCGAACGCGCGCTCGAGCACCGGTTTGAGAGGATAAGCTTGTTTCGACAGGACGTGAATGGATCCGAGCAGGTAAACGCTGTTGTGATCTCCTTGCACTTTCCAAAGTGTAGCCTTCGATTCGCCAACCTGGCTGGTCGCCGCGCAGGACTGCCACAGGAGAAACAGGCCGAGTAGACATAGCGTGCGAGCGATCCGTTTTTGAGTGGTTGGTTGCTCACTCGTGCATCGTCTGATAAGTGGGCGGTATGCCTCCCACTTATCAGACGATGCATTAGTGTCCTTTATCGGCATCTGTCTTACTCTTAGGGCCGTTGAAATTATCCGCGCGACCGTCGGAGACCTTGAGATTTTTTCCGACCATTCCCATGACCCCTTCAAATGCTTCCTCGGAGATGCCGTGTGAAACCTTGACGCGAAACCGGCGCCACAAAAAGTCTTCCATGGGCATCCATTTACCATTGAAGTTAACCTTTTGCGTCCAGGCGCAGATAGTGATGATACTCTGCAGTTGACGAATTCTCAAAACCAACACGCCGGCATAGATAACCACCGTGGCGCTCAGGAACAACAAACCCGTCGAGACGGCGTCACTCGTATCGAGTTTGGTTTCATTAACGCGTTTGCGATCTGCAAGCATCCCGTCTTCGGCTACCTGCATTTCGGCAATGATCGATCGAATCTGGTCAATGATCGAGGCGTGTCCATCTCCGTTGGCTACACTAAGCGCCTTATCGTCTTGCCCGGACTTTTTGAGCGCAGTCACCTCGCGGTATTGAGCCAATTTCGCTTCGACAAGCGGGCGCAGCCGCTGCCATCGCTCCAATTGCCCGGGGCGATCTGTGTACAAAACGTTGAGATCCGCAAGACGAACCGAGGTGTCGTCATAGGAATATTGATGAGCCCGAAGGTAAGACTGATCGCCGGTGAGCAGAAAGCCAGTCTCTCCCGCCTGCAACTCATCCAGATCATCTCGCAATCCATTTAACCGCTCGCGGTCTTCGTAGCTCCGCTTCAGAAGATTCATCGCCTCGCGGTGGTCCGCATAGATCCGTTTCGAGACGATAAATAAGATGCTGCCGATCAAGAGCGGTCCAATAATCAGCAGAATTTTCAAATTCCTCTGGTTGCGCTTTAGAGAATGACCGTTCATCGATATTCAGTAGCCTCGTCGGCACGCACGATTGCTGGCGAGAATAGAAGGAGCGATTTTGACGCTCGCTCGAATACATTTCGGGAGCTCAAGTCTCTAACCTACACATTTGGCATGTCATGTTGAATATTCAGAAAATTGGTAGATTGGACCGCGCAATACACTGTTTTGCCCGGGAGGACTCGAAATATTAGTTCTAATCTTTATCAGTAAATGTTGCGCTAAGTGGCATTCTGGTCCACCGAAAAGCAGATGCGATCGAAAGCTGAGCAGACTCTCTCTCCGGCTAGTGTACCGTCTCATAGGAGCAATTCGCGAAAGTCTGGCACTTATGTGCTGGCCGGAATCGTGGGGATCATGGTCTCTCTCACTGCCTGGTATTACTACGTCGGAACCAGGAAAATCCCTTCGGCTGGCGGGCTCTATTTTTTTTCGAACTTTGTTCTACCAGTCCAGCGATTTGCTCAGAACGATCCAAGATGGGCTGACGATGAGTTGGGACCGGCGCCCTCGACGATGGGAGAGGAGGGGTGCGCCGTCAGCTCTGCGGCCATGGTCCTGGCCTTTTATGGGCAGGACATCGATCCGGGGCGATTAAACGCCTTTCTTTCTAATAGCGGCGGTTATACGCCGCAAGGTTGGTTGTATTGGGAGAGGGCGGCCGATTATCAGCCGGGCCTGGCGCGACACGCCTACGAAAATCTGCCCTCCTATTTCTTGATCGATTCGAATCTCGCGCGCGGCAACCCAGTCATCGTGCGCATCCATCTCCCGAACGGCATTACGCACTTCGTCGTTATCGTTGGCAAAGCCGGTTTTGACTATCTGATTCAGGACCCGGCATCAGGCGGAGTGCACGGGGTTTATCCTTTGCGGAAGCTGGCGCCCGAGATTGAAGCACTGAGATTTTATGAAAAGCTAGCATCAAACAACCGGCGTATCTGAGGTGACAAATCGAAATTACACGCTAGTTTGCGAGCCGTGCATATATCGCTCCTCAAATCGAAAATTCATCGAGCTGTCGTGACGGGGACGGACGTGAATTACGAAGGCAGTTTAAGCATTTCCGCTGATCTTGCCGAGTTCGTTGGACTGGAAGAGTACGAGCGAATTCTGGTCGGGAACATGAGGAACGGTGAAGGATTTGAGACTTACGTAATTTACGCGGTCCGCGGCCAAGGTACGATCGCGCTTAACGGAGCCGCCGCCCATCTCGGAAAACCTGGGGATTTTTTGACGATCATGAGTTTCGGATTGTTCGATCCGGCAGAAGCCGGAACTCACCGGCCGAAAGTCATTATTCTGGGCGAGAAGAACGAGGTTCTTCGCCAGAAATAGTTGGGATTGGCGTCAAGAAGGCAGGAATTGCGTAGTTTCAGAATGCGATGGTGATTCTTCCGCTTCCGCCCGATCAAGAATATGAGTTATCCGGGGACAGGACACTAGCAGTCCATTTTGGCTGCTGCACTCCTGACTTTTGGCATCTGTTCGAGCTAGCTAGGCCTTAAAAAAGAGTGCCGCAAATGCCCCGTCGAGATGGTCGTGAACCGGCAACGAGGCTCTGGCTTCGGCGAAGCGAAGCTCAGGGACCTCTCTATCGATGTAATCAACAACTCGTTCGTTCTCTTCTGGTTCGATACTACAGGTGCTGTAGACGAGACGGCCGCCGGATTTCAGGAACTGAATCGTCGACTTGACGATCCGGCCTTGAAGATGCTGCATTCGCGGGAAGTCTTGGGGAGTCAGACGCCATCTCACGTCGGTGCGTCTCCGGATCACCCCGGTGTTTGTGCAAGGAACATCGACAAGAATTGCGTCAAAAGTTTCAGGCTTGAAGGGAGAAGTGTGTTGAAGCCAATCGATCAGGACAATTTTAGAATTAATGACACCGAGTCGGATCAGGTTTTGCTCGAGTCGGCCGAGCCGGATCTTGTCATAATCACAGGCCACGAGGCTCCCTTGATTTTCCATTTTTTGCGCCATGTATCCGGCTTTGCCGCCGGGTGCCGCACAGGCATCGAGAACCACTTCCCCCGGCTTCGGATCCAGTAGATCGCAAGCCATAAGGGTACTGGGATCCTGGACGTAGCCGACTCCTGAGGAGATCCAGGACAGAGGCAAGCGGGCGACCTCCAGGCAGTCAGGGTGAACGTCGACAATCTGCGCCTCTGGGAAGCTTTCCATGAGCTCCCCAGGTGTGACTCTCAGCCGGTTGGCTCGGACGTAAATCTTCGCGGGCTCATTGTTCCAGGCGCAAAGTTCTTCCGCGAGTTTGCCACCATGCCGGGATTCCCATTTCTGCCAGAGAAATTCCGGGTGCGAATAACGGATGTGAACAGGCGCATCCTGTATTTGCTGAAGGATCGTATCTTTTTCGGCGATCGTCTTCCTCAGGACAGCGTTCACCAAAGTCCTGGCGGGACCCGCGATATTGACGGTCTCATACACCGCCGCGTGATCCGGGATCCGCATTTTGTAGAGCTGATAAACTCCCAGCCGCAAAACCTGGCGAGTTGGCATATCGAGACCAGAGGAGCGGAACCGCTGGATAATGAAATCGAGATAAGAGCGGTTGCGGATTACACCGTAGAAAGTTTCGGTAACAAAGGATCGATTGACATTGTTCAACCCCGATCGCTGCAGCATCAGGTGAAGAACCTCGTCGGCGAACTCTCGACCGGTCTCCCAACGCTGAAGCGCCTTTAAGCAACAGAGGCGCGGATTTTTGCCTGCCATAGAACCTCTCCAGCGTCCCGCGGGACTGTAACACTGGAGGTGGAAAAGGTGCGGGACAGTTTACTAAGCTTCCACAATTCGGACGAAATTCTACTGAATTCGCGTCACTCGGCTGAACGCTGCCGAATCAATTCCCGCCCGCGCGCCCGATCCCGAAATAGCGGAACCCTAACTCGTTCATGGTCCTCGGGTCGAATAGGTTACGCCCATCGAAAATGATCGGCGTATGCATGCTGTTTCGGACTTGGACAAAATCGATGTTTTGAAACTCATCCCATTCGGTCGCCAAAAGGAGGGCCTCGGCATTCTCGACGGCTTCAAGCGCAGACTTCGCCAGAATCGCACCTTTGCACAGATCCAATTGAGCGACTTTTTCGACTCCTTTTGGATCGTACGCCCGGACGATCGCGCCTTCTCGCAACAGATGGTTGACCAACTCGACCGCGACAGAGCCGCGAACATCGTCGGTGTCCGGCTTGAAAGTAAGCCCCCACACGGCAATGCGTTTGTCCTTCAAAACCCAAAGCGTATCCCTGAGCCTTTTCAAAAATCGCTCAAGCTGCGCCTGGTTGACGCGTTGCACTTCCTTCAGAAGGTTAAACGGTACTCCCAATTGGTCACTAATCGCGATGAAAGCCGCCACATCCTTTGGGAAACAGGATCCGCCGTAACCAAGGCCGGCATTCAAAAAGCTCCGGCCAATTCGTTTGTCGGCTCCGATACCGTCGGCGACCCGCTCGACATCCGCACCGGTCGCTTCGCAGATGGCCGAAATCGCGTTGATGTAGGAGATCTTCAGCGCAAGAAATGAGTTTGCCGCATGTTTGATCAACTCAGCGCTGTTAATGTCGGTGACCATGATGGGTGCCATGAATGGCTCATAAACCTTCTTCATCAGGGCCAAAGCACGGTCGCTGTTCGATCCGACCACGATCCGATCCGGATTCATGAGGTCGGCGACGGCGCAACCTTCCCGAAGGAATTCGGGATTGCTGACCACATCAAAATCGACTCCGACCTTGTTGTATCGCCGGATTGTTTCAGCGACTTTTTCGCCGGTCTTGACGGGCACGGTGCTCTTGTCGACGATCACCCGGTACTCTTTGAGTACTTCCGCAATCTCGCGTGCCACCCGCTCGATGTAGGTGAGATCCACGCTGCCATCGGATTGAGGAGGCGTCGGCACCGCAATAAAAACAATTTGAGAATGGTCAACACCATCCGCGATGCTATTTGTGAATCGCAATCGGTGGGCGGAAACGTTGCGATGAACGACTTCTTGCAGGCCGGGCTCGTAAATGGGGATAAACCCGCTCTGGAGGCTTTCGACCTTTCTTTGGTCGTTGTCAACGCAGACCACGCTATGCCCGACATCCGCGAAGCAAGCACCGGTCACAAGACCGACATATCCAGAGCCAATGATCGAAATTTCCATATTGCGCCTCTCAGCAAACGAGCTTCTCTCATATCCGGCTTCTTCTCTTTGTCCAGTAGAAGTGGTCGAAGCAGGCAATCCACCCACGGTTGCATCGCCGCCTTTTTCGGATCGAACTCCAAGGGCGGCTCTTATTGCCCGATCGCGTTGCCAACATCCAGATTGATCGGTAAACCGAATCTTGGAAGGTCCTTCAAGGTGAACGTCAAGACGAGGGCGATTTGGTTTTTGCCGGAACCGTTGTTAGTCATATTCAAGCCAAGCGCAGCCACCCAGCTACTCAGGTCACGATGAAGGGCATACGTTTGTTGATTGATCATCCCCCCCTTAAACTGGTAATCCTCATAAATGCTGAAACCCCAGTTGTCGTTGAGGCGCAGGTAAGTGTAAAACGAGAGCTCGCTGGTATCCACGTAGAATGGATTGCTTTGCAGGTACTGATGTCCGATGCGCATTTCGATATTCGGATTGACAATCCAGTCGAAAGAGGTCGTGACCGACCAAAACCCTTTGTCCAAAAGTGGAACTTGCGAATCAACGGAAAGGTAAGCCCAAGGCACGGGTTGAAACCGTACCCTGTTAAAGACATTGGAGAATAGCTCGCGCGGGGCACTGATAGGGCCCACCCGGGAAACGCTAGTAGTAGCCGGAGGAACAGCTTGGGCAAGCGGATTGTCGAAGTCGATGTCAAAATAGGTGTCAATGTCGAGCCAATTGACCGTGCTGGAGTCGCGCCGAGTCTGGAGCCGATTCCGCACACCGAGGCGCAGGATCGTCCAGCGATCAAGTGTATCGATCGCCGTGTACTGAGGGAAATCAAGTGGTTGCAGCACGGTACTCGGAATGTATTGGTCGACGGGAAGAATATCGGAGGAAGGAACTGTCGGTTGGGAAACCCAAGAGAAGTCGGCGTAAGGCTGAATGATGTGACGCAGTCCATCGAGCCCCAGCCATCTTTGTTGCACGGACTCGTAAGCCTTTGAAAGCTTGAAGGAAGCCTCCAAGTCGGTGTTAAAGGCAAACCTTAAACGTTCGCCGTTTTCGACCAAAATACCCTCAGGGAGTGGATTGTTGACATCAGCTTCTGTGAAGTTTCCGGTGGTAGTGTAATAGGTACCGCGGAAACCGACGCTCGGAACAAGGGATAACCATCCGAAGTAGGTGTGCGGAAAAATAAGTTGGTGAAACGTATCCAGGCGAAAAAACGCGTAGTCGGGATTGAGCGACCCGCTCTGCAAGTCGATGGATTCATTGCCCGTGGTGGCGGCGAACACCCGGTGCAGATACGCCGCGCCGGTCGTTGCCTCATAGAATATCGGTCCATTAAACAGCGGCGTTCGCGCGACGTCCCAGCTTACCTCGGGTAAGCGTTCGGCCGTTTCTTGAAAATTATCTAACTGAGGACGAGTAAGCAGGGACAACGTGTACGCCTCGCCGTTTTTTACCACTTCCGCATAGGTATCAGGCTGGGGATCGTAGGAGAAGATAGCGGGGTAAAAATCCTGAAGATAATATTGGTCGCTCAGTAGATTGAAATCGACGATCGCCGTTAGGTCACTGGTAATGTAGGTCCTGGACTGGTACTCGATTCGATATCGTCCGGGGCTGATTGGGACGCGGTCCAAGGCGGTGTCATTGATATTCGGGTTTTGATCATAAATTCCGTAGATCTGCAGGCGGCCGGAGGTGCCTTCGCCAAAGTGATAATTAGTCTCAAAGCCACCCGCCGGTCCGCGGGAGGTTCGCAGGTCGAAGTGCAATTCGCCGCTGACGTTCGTCGTAATTGGAAATACGAAGGACGTCAGCAAGTAGGCGCCCCAGATCGAGTTGTATCCGGGAGCCAGATTATAACTGAATTGATTATTTAAGGACTGGTAAATGTAAGGAAACCAAAAAATAGGTGTTCGCCCCACAAAAAGCGTCACATTCGAAAGAATGATTCTGTCGTCCGCATAAATGCGGATGGTCCGGGCACGGAGTTGGTAGTCTGGTTTCGACGAATCACTCGTCGTGATGTAGCCGTTCAGGATCGTGTATTGGTTTTCTCTGGGAGAAATGAGGTCGTCGCCGACGACTTCAAATGGGCGTTTCGGACCACCGAAATCACTCATTTTGAGCTGCTTGGTTTGCAGATTGTAGATGGCGCGATCTGCCGTGAATGCGTAGGTGTCTCGAAACAATCGAACATTGCCACGCAACACGATTTCGTGGGTGTTGGGGTTGTATTCAGCGTAGTCGCAATAAATGGTGACGCCCGCGTAGCGGACCACGACATCCCCTTCCGCCACCGCGATTCCGCCCTCCAATCGAGTCTGTTGAGAGTTGATTTCAACGGGGATTGGCCCGGCGGTCGCTCCGCTCTGAAGCGGTAGCAACGGACCAAATTCCGATTCTTTTGCCGGCGTCGGCGCTTGGATCGGGACCGGAGTTGGAGTCGGCGAGGCAGGAGGAGGAATGGCTTGGCCGAACAGATTCATCGGCGACAAAACCGCAAAAAACAGACCTAGAATCCGGAGCCTCATGAGGAATTGCGAACTGGCAAAACAAGACAGAAGCCAACATCTGGGCTCTTGAAAAGCAAGAAAAAACCCCATCTCGCAGCGGTCGTCGTCACCCGCGCGGGAGCAAATCCAGACTGGCGACTGCGACGAAGCAAAGTCTCGCGAACAATTCTCGCCGGACCCGAGTTAATCCGAGCGCCCGTTCGAATGATCAGCGTACCAACGCCATGCGCTCTGGACGATCGCTTCGATATCAGTGAATTGCGGCTTCCAATTAAGCTCTCGTTTGGCTTTTTCCGAGGACGCAACGAGGCGGGGCGGATCACCCGCGCGCCGTGGCTTCTCAACAGCCGGAATTGGATGGCCTGACACTTTGCGGCAGGCGTGCAGGACTTCTCTCACGGATGTTCCGCCACCTGACCCGAGGTTAAAGGAATCGCTTTGCTGAGCTGCAAGGGCAAGGAGGTGCGCTGAAGCCACATCCAGCACGTGGACATAATCCCTGATACAGGTCCCATCCGGAGTCTCGAAATCGGTCCCATAAATTTCAGCGTGAGGCACTTGGCCCAGAGCCACTTGCAGGATTCGGGGAATCAAGTGCGATTCCGCCCGCCGGGTTTCGCCCAATTTCGCAGAAGCGCCAGCCACATTGAAGTAACGGAGCGTAACGAAGGTAAGATCGTGAATTTGATCAAACCATCGGAGGATCTTCTCGAACATCAGCTTGGACTCGCCGTATGGGTTGATCGGGTGCTGCGGCGTGTCTTCGCCGATCGGCGTTCTGTCTGGGATCCCAAAAGTCGCACAGGTCGAAGAAAAGACGATCCGTTTGACGCCATTTTCAACCATGGCCTGAAGCAGGTTCAGGCCGCCAGACACATTCTGGTAAAAATACTTGCCGGGGTTCACCATCGATTCCTCCACCAGCGCGCTGGCAGCAAGATGCATGACGGCGGACGGATCGGATGTTTCGATGGCGAGGGAAATCGATTTGGGATCGTTTAGATCCCCTTGGATAAAGGTTGCCCGGGGATCAATCGATTGACGATTCCCTTCGGACAGATTGTCGAAAACGACAACTTCATCACCTCGGTCAAGCAATTGTTCAACACAGATACTTCCGATATAACCGGCACCCCCTGTGACAAAGACTTTCACTAGTACCTGGTTTCGATCCGTTGTTGAATATTTTTGACCATCTGTCTGGCATACCAGCTTCGCTGGCGCGGCTTCAGCACTTCCAGGCTTCTTTCGTACGAACCCTTTTCGAGCACTTCGATACTGACCCGTCTTGCGCCCCATTGATTCATCATCCGACGCGATGTCACGTACAAATCGATGGTGTCAGTCCCCACCAACGCCGGCCCGTAATCGTCGACTACATACGTCGTATCGTTATCCACAATCCGGAATTTCGTGCCGACCGGGAAATGTGACCAGTCCGCTGCCGCGCTGTTGATGCTGCCGGATTGCAGTTGCGATCCGATGGCGTTTTTTACGCCGTAACATCGATGTCCGGATTCCGAGTCGGTGTAAGCAGTGGTCTTGACAACCTTTCGTTCGCGAACTCGATCGTTACCTGATCCTTCAGTCGTTTTACTTTTTTGCGGGTTCACCGCGCAACCCGTAAGGAGGAGTGCCAGCCCGATTAGGATGTTTCGCTGGGGGTGGGTCATTAAACTGCCCTATGTAGACGACGCTTTGCGAATGATCAAACAAAAAGGGCAAAACCAGCGTGTTGGCGTTGTTAGTGGTCGGATCTCTACCCCTGATCGTCTGTGAAGGTGGCCTCTTTGACTTCTCCCCATCGCACCATCGGACAGATGCCGCGTTTCGAGGACGCGACGAAGTCCCAGAATAGCGCAACCTCCTTCGACCATGAGCGTCGCCCAGATTCCTCTTGAGCCTGGCTGGCATTTAAACCGCTGTGGTAAAGGAGCGAAAATGCCTCTTTCACTTCTTTGCGCAGTGCCGGACCGTATCCCGCACGACGGAGACCGATCACGTTGATCGCGGCGATACCATCCTTGCCGGCGGCAATGGCGAACGGTGGCACATCTTTGCCTACGCCGGAGATCCCCTGCATCAGCGAGATCACGCCCATCCGTGTGAATTGATGGACGACGCTCCCGCCGCCAATGAAGACGCGATCGTGAACTTCGGCATATCCGCCCAGCAAGACGTTGTTGGCCAGGATGACGTTGTCTCCCAATCGCACGTTGTGTCCCAAATGTGCACCCACCATCAGGAGGTTGTTCGAGCCGATGCGCGTTTTTGTGCCCTCCTTGGTCCCTCGGTGGATCGTGCAATGTTCGCGAATGACATTGTTGTCGCCGATCTCCACCCCGGACCTCGCATTCGGGTCAAAACTGAGATCCTGAGGGTACGAACCAATCACGCTCCCGTACCCGATCCGATTGTTTTTTCCTATGACAACCGATCCGGTGATCACCGCGTGGCCTTGAATCTCTGTGCCCGAGGAAATCTCCACCGGGCCTTCAATCAATGCGTAGGGGCCGACCACCACATCGGGATCAATCTGAGCCTTTGGATCAATGACTGCCGTGGGGTGAATCATCCGGACTTTTTAGCATGGAAGGCCGGCTGCTTGTCGACCCAGGAAACGAAAGTTCCTATGTTGCCGGGTTTGGTTGGCAAGATTGAACGTCTTTGCCCGAAGGTTTTTGCTCTTCAGCCTTCCACCACGGCGTGCTTGACGGCATCGCGACCCCGGCTTTTCGGGATCAGAAATATCAGCCCAGCGGCTGCACCTAGCATCACCAGGTTGATCAAGGACGAAGCGACAAATCCGTGAGCGTAATCGGCAGGGGTAGCGTCATTTTTCGGGATCATTCCGAAGACTACGGCTCCAATCAACGCGATGCCGACGGAGTTGGCCAACTGGGGCATCGTCGAGGTCACGCCGGATGCCGCGCCCGCGTCTTGGTGTGGAATACCGCTGAGCACCGTATTGTAGA
>DATHPZ010000105.1:0-5696 GCA_035483355.1 Chthoniobacterales bacterium
CGGGAAGATCAGGCCGCACCCGATCACTGTGGTCGTCGGGAAGCCGATCCGGTTCAAAAAAGATGATTTCGCTGCCCACAATCGTGAAGTCTACCAGAAGATCAGCGAGCAAGTCCTTGCCGCCGTTGCCGCATTAGAAATGCCAGAGAAGTAAAAGTAGTTGCCAGTTGCAAAGTAGTTGTCAGTTATCAGTCGTCTGTTGCCAGTCCGGAAATCTCTAAATCGAGTTTGGACCTTCGACCTCATCGTCTCTCCCACAGACAACCGGCAACCAGCAACTGACAACTGCTTTGCGACCGCCCTCGCGCATTGTCTCTCCTACGGACAACCGGCAACCGACAACCGACAACTGGAAACTGACCGACAACTAATCTGACTTCAAACCAGACGAACCGCTCGAGTCTTATCCAGCCTGAGGATTTCGCCGGGAACGAAAGTGATCTGGGCCTTGACGTTCGTGATCTTTTCACCGCGCCATTGGACACTTCCTTGCTCCACGAGCCGGCGGGCATCACTCCGTGATCGGACGATCCCGAACCCCTTAGAATAGGCGGTGACAATAGCTGAAACGAGGTCATCTGCAAGGTCGGTCGCACTGACCTTTGGCAGGTCCACGGAATCCAGATCCCGTTTCCCAAAGCGCAGATTGAACTCTTCCAGAGCGGCCTGTGCCGCCAGCCGATGATGGAACTGTTCCACCAGTCTGGATGCCAGCTGTTTTTTGGCCTCCATCGGATGGATCGCAGGCAGTTTTTCGCCAAAAAGAACCTCATAATATCGGGCCATCAGTACATCGGAGATGCTCATCAACTTGCCAAACATCTCCTTCGGCGGCTCGCAGATGCCGACATAGTTGTTCAAGCTCTTGCTCATCTTCTGCACCCCATCGAGCCCTTCGAGAATCGGCTGCAGACACGCAACCTGCTGCGGTTGCCCTTCCTCTCTCTGGAGATCTCGGCCAACCATGATATTGAAAAGCTGATCCGTTGCGCCCAGCTCCACATCCGCCCGAATCACCACTGAGTCCCAGCCTTGCAGGAGCGGATATTGCAGCTCGTGGAGAAAGACCGGCAACCCATTATCCACCCTGGTCTTGAAATCGTCCCGTTGCAGCATTTGCTGAAGGGTCACCCGACTGTTCAGTTTGATGACTTCCAGGTAACTCATTTTCCCGAGCCATTCGCTGTTAAAGACTATTTCCGTTCGGGCTGGATCGAGGATTTTGAACGCCTGGACCTTGTAGGTTTCGGCGTTGGCCATCACCTGGGCGCGGGTCAACATCGGACGGGTAGTCGACCGGCCGCTCGGATCACCCACCATCGAGGTGAAATCGCCGATGATTAACACCGCCAGGTGACCCAGATCCTGAAATTGCCTCAACTTAAAGAGGTTGATCGAATGCCCCAAATGCAAATCTGGCGATGTGGGATCGACCCCGAATTTGACTCTAAGAGCACGCCCCTCTTCCAGTTTCTTTTTCAATTCGGCTTCATTGATGAACTGCGAGCCACCGCGTTTCAGAAGTTCTATGGTCTTTTCCGGTGATTCCATTTTTCGACTCGTGAGAGGGCCGAACGCTGCCCCAGATCTGGCCGGAGCGCAAATAGGGACCGCAGCGAGGGCAGCGAATTAAGGGGCCATAAGCTGCCGGTGACCGGGCGAGTGGCCAACACGGTTGACAATTGCAGACCTCTGATTAACCTTCCCGACCCTTGATGCTGCAGGAACTAACGACATGAAAAGAACTTACCAACCTTCAAAACGCACCCGGAAACGCCAGTTCGGCTTCCGCGCCCGGATGAAAACCAAAGGCGGAAGAGCGACTTTGACCCGGCGGCGTCAACGAGGCCGGAAACGTTTGGTTCCGGGCGGGGTGGAATTGCACTACGCGCGCCATACCGAGGCTTAGAAGAGTATGATCCGCCCTGGGCGGATAAGGCTTAAGTTTTCGCGGTCATCGCGCTTAAGTCGTGCCTCTGAGTTCCGCTTGGTCAAAGCATCGGGTAAATCCTGGACCGGAAAGCATCTGATATTGGCCATCCTAACGCGGGAAACCAAAGCAGCGCCCAGAATCGGGATCATTGCCACCAAACGGCTTGGAAACGCAGTTTCCCGCAACCAGGTCCGGAGAAGAATCAGGGAAATATTCAGGTTGAATCAGCATCGCATCCAAAGAGGGTTCTGGCTTGTGACGATCGCTCGTCTCTCCTCGGCAAGCGCGACATTCGACGAGCTCCGCCGAGACTGGTTGCGGCTGGTGGAGCGCGCCTCTATTTTAGCGCCTGACTCACATGGCTCGCATCCTCCGGATCTTACTTAAAGTGTACAAAGCGACGTTATCACCGTTCCTGGCAATATTGACCGGCGGACCCGGTACCGGATGCCGGTTCAGCCCCACTTGCTCCGAATATTTTGTCGAGGCCATCGAAGTGCACGGCTGGATGGTGGGGGGCTGGCTGGGCATCAAACGAATTTTTCGTTGCCACCCTTGGGGCAATTCCGGGTATGACCCGGTCCCAACCAGGCAATCAAAGTGCAAATGAACTTCTTAATCTGATCGAAGTATGGATCGTACAGCTTGGATAGCAGTCGCGCTCGCCACGATCGGCCTCATCGCTTCGCTCGTTTGGGAACAGCGCCAGGCGGCCGAAGCCCGGGTCAGATTTCTGCAGCAGCAAGCCGCCTTGGCTGCTCAGGCCACACCGACACCGCAAGCGGCTCAGCCTCCTGGACCGAAAGCTTCCTCCAACCTTCCGTCTCAGCCATTGACCGATCAGAAGCAGAGCGAGGAACAACCCGAACACGACGAGACCCTGAAGAGCGGCGTCGCTGAGCTCAGTTTTTCCAATAACAAAGGTGGGCTCGTCACTGTTGGCCTGTTGAATCATCGGGCAGAACAAGGGCAGCTGGTCCAGCTCAATACGGACCGCACAACCGCTATCGGAGCGATCACGCAAAATCCGAATAATTGGCAAGATGGCGGGTACGCTCTTTCCACGGATCCCGCCGCCGGCACAGCCACTCTAACACGTACCGATTCAGACGGACTCTCGATCACCAAAGTTTACACTTTAGCGAAGGGGGCAGGTCTGAAAGACGATTACCAGGTGAACCTCGCCATTACTTTCAAGAATAATGGCTCAGCCTCTTTTGATACGCCCGGCTTTTTCGTGAGCACGGGAGCTGCCGAACCGATCCACCGGACCGATAGGATCTATGCGACTCAGTTTGACTGGTACCGAGACGGTAAATTTAACTCCATCGCGGTCAACTACTTTGATCCCGGCAAACTTTTCGGGATGTTTCAAACAAGTGGGCCGAAGGATGTTTACACCGCTACAGCCGACAAAATCCTCTGGGCGGCGGTAAGCAATCAGTATTTCGCGACGATTCTGGCACCACAAGAGACGACTGGTCAGCAGGTCTGGTCGATGCCGGTGAATATTCCGAACGAGGATGGCCAGACGCCGATCAAAGCCATCCAGGGTGCAATCGAAATTCCGGGCTTCAGCTTGCCAGCCGGAGAGACCAAGACCGTCACTTTCCACATTTACGCTGGGCCGAAAGAGTTCACCCGCTTGGCCAAACTCCCGAACGATCAGGCCGATATCATGAATTTCGGCTGGGCCAAATGGGTCAGCGAACTGCTCTTAACGGTAATGAACACGCTCCACGCGTGGGTGGGAAGCTATGCGCTCGCCATCATCATCATGACGATCATTATCCGGTCGCTGCTCTGGCCGCTGCAAAACGCGGCGACTAAGTCGATGCGAAAGATGTCCAAGCTTTCGCCGATCATGAACGAGCTCCGCGAGAAGTACAAAGATGATCCGCAGCGGATGAATCAGGAGACGATGAAGCTCTACAAGGATTATGGCGTCAATCCCTTTGGCGGCTGCCTTCCGATGCTCGTTCAGATCCCGATTTTTTTCGGCTTTTACGGCATGCTCGATAAGGCCATCGAGCTACGTAACAGTTCGTTTCTCTGGGTACACGATCTATCGCAACCAGACACTGTTTTTCATCTCGGCGGCATCCCGATCAATATCCTGCCCCTGGTGATGGCCGCGACGCAGTTGTGGCAGATGAGTATAACGCCAAAGACCGGCGATCCGGCTCAGCAGCGGATGTTTCTTTTCATGCCGCTGATTTTCCTTTTTATCTGTTATAATTATGCATCAGGTTTGGCGTTGTACTGGACGGTGCAAAACCTCTTTTTCGTGGCCCAGATGTACCTGACCAGAAAACAGGGGGACGCCCCGCTCGTGAAAATCGCCAAGAGTCCTCAGGTTGCCAAGCGTAAGAGTTATCGCTAAATCGTAATTATACCCCCGCAGGAGAAAATGGAAGCCAAGGAGATACTAGACACGATGCTTGGTTATCTCGGCTTCGTCGCGGACATCCAGGAAGTCGAGACCGACAGCGGTCGTCAACTCCAGGTTTTTACGGCCGAAAGCGAGGCACTGATCGGTCACGACGGTGAGACGCTGGAAGATTTACAGTTTCTTTTGAACCGGATTCTTCAGGCCCAGGATCGGAATGCGCACCGGGTTCAAGTCGATATTGGCCACTGGCGCGCGATGCGGGACGACAAACTGCGACAGCGCGTCCGTCAAATGGCCGACACCGTACGGATTTCCGGCCGACCGGTCAAACTCGAACCGATGAATTCCTACGATCGCCGGATCGTTCACAACACGTTGAAAGAGGATCCGGATGTGATGAGTTTCAGCCCAAACGATGACGCGCGGATCAAGCGCATCACGTTGCAGAGACGGCGCAGGTAGGAAGTAGTTGTCAGTTGTCTGTGCGGAAATCCCAAATAGAGTTGGACCTTCGACTGTGCTCGCGCATGTCTTTCCCACAGACAACCGACAACTGACAACCGGCAACTATTTTGATGCTTGGCCTGCAGCGATGACTTTTATTCATCCTCAGTGTCCTGGCTGTTGGAAAGCATATCTTTGATCGACTTCCGTTTGCGGAGGCGTAGCCAATTGTTCCAGGTCTTTCGCAGATTATCTTTCACCGAGATGTACTCCTGGTTCAGATCGTTCTGTTTCGGAATCTGATCGAGGATGCCGCGCACGGAAAAGTCTTCGGTTTTCAGAATGGTATAGGCCCTGCCGATGGCGGCATGATGATGCGCGTCGCTGGCGGCGGTCATCGCGAGACCCCGTTCCATCGCATAGTTAAACGCCGACTGATTGTACCGTTTCAGCGTGCTTGCCGCGTTGAAAACCTCAATGGCGTCGATTGGCAGAGTATTCAGGACGTTCTCGCGGATCCCGGCTCGGAAAAGATCGTAGGGATGCGGAGGCACTGCCAAGCCGCCCGCCTCGTGAATCAGGTGACAGACTTCGAGCGCAGGCCTTCCCTTCAAGTTCGGCAGGACGGCTCCGATACAGAGGAGATGACCCTCTGCGGTGGTGACTTCGACTCCTGGAACGATCAAAAAATTATTCACCGGCAGGCCGTCTTCTCGCATAAGGCCCTTGTCCAGCAGGTAGGTGATCGCATCGCAGGTATTGTGATCGGTCATTACGAAGGCATTCAGTCCCTTCTTGCGGGCGGCCTCAATCAGTTGTTCCGGACTGCTTACCCCGTCGCCAGAAAAGAATGAATGGCAATGGAGGTCAATCTTCACAGACATGAATTGCAGATTATCGAGGAAATGAATCGCGCCAACTAAAATT
>DATHPZ010000106.1:0-43574 GCA_035483355.1 Chthoniobacterales bacterium
AACTTGATCGAGCCTTTAATTTCGACGTCCTTCGAGAGGCTATTCTTATTGGGTGGTGTATCTGCCATAACGGGTGTTGGTTGTGTTACAGTTAACGGTTTAGCGGCCGGCGGAGTTGGAGGACTCTCCCCAGACCCCGCGTCTTCCGCAGGTGCCGTCTGTCCTGGCTTATGGGGGATAAACTTCTTCAGCACGCCCGCAACTATGAAGGGCACCAAAAGCAGTGTCAATGACTTCTCGCGCCAACTTGTGCGAGTTCCTCCGCCGGATAGGTCCAGATTTCGCTCAACGTCGGATGGTAATGCGGGATCGACGCGAGCGTCGCGGCGGTTGAATGAAAATTCATCGCGACCGCTATTTCGTGGATGAGTTCCGATGCGTCCGGTCCGATCACCGCACCTCCCACGATCTCACCGTTCTTCGCATTGACGATCAATTTGACGAAGCCGTCGAGTTCACCTCGAACAATTGATTTCCCGTGGTCGGCGAAAGGGTATCTTGCCACCCGGACGTCCAACCCTTGCTCCGCCGCCTCACGCTCAGTGATCCCCACCACAGCCATCTGCGGCTCGGCAAACATGATGAACATTTTCAGACGATAGTCGATGGCCACCTGATCTTTGCCTTCCAGTAGACGCTTCGCATTCCCGGCCGCAATCTCGCCTTGCTGGACCGCGATGTGGACAATTTCATAAAGCCCCGTGACGTCCCCCGCAGCAAAGATATGCGGCTGCGACGTTTGCAACCTGTCGTTCACCACCACCGCCTTCTGTTTATTTGTTTCAACTCCCGCTTTATCCAGCCCGAGTCCCTGGACCGCAGGTTTGCGCCCAAGTGCGTAAAAGATTTCGTCTGCCTCAGCAACCTGTTCTTCACCGTTCCTTTCGTACCAGACGCTTTTCCCGCTCGCCGTTCGTTCAAAACGGATCAACTTGGTCCCGCTGATCACTCTGATCCCCCGCTTACGATACGTTGTCACCAACGCCTCAGCGAGATCGGAATCCGCTTCCTTGAGCACTTGATTGCTTCTTTGGAGCACTGTTACCTCGAGACCGAGCGCATTGTAGAAATGAGCAAATTCCAGTGCGATCGCTCCTCCCCCTAGAATGATTACCGATCGCGGAAACCGATCAGAATCCAGCGCCGTCTCGCTGTCCAGAAATCCAGTCTCCGCAAGGCCTCGGAGGTCCATCAAATTGAGAACCGAACCGGTACAAATTAAAAATGTTCTGCCCTCGATCTCTTCCTCTCCCCCGGTCCTCAATTTCAGCTTCAAATGGTGCGAGTCTGTGAATTCGGCATGACCCCGTGCGAACTTGAACTTGCCACCGGTCAATTGTTGCGCCCGGTGTTTAGCGAATTCGCCGATCACTTCCCGCTTCCGCTGAATTATCGCTCGAGAATCGAAGGCGACATGTCCCGCACTCAATCCAAAGTCCTTTGCGCGGCGCAGCGTCAGAAAACGATTTGCGGATTCAATCAATGTTTTACTCGGCATGCAACCCCGCAGAATACAGAGCCCGCCCACTTCTTCGCCACCTTCGATGCAAACGGTTCTTAAGCCTGATCGCGCCGCCACCACCGCTGCAGAATACCCGGCGCTGCCTCCGCCGATAACCACAAAATCAAACTTCTCCATCGCGGCGACAAGTTACAGTAGGTTCCGCTAATTCCAATCTGAGTCTCGACCAGGCTCGCGGGCGTAAAACGTGTCCTGATCCATTCTGTTTGTGCGCTGGGCCGGCTGGTGTATCGCTCACGTCCTAAAAAAAAGAATCCTCAAGGCGACAAACCCCAAAATGTTGGGTATAGTTCAGTTCGATTCCACTACAAATTGTGCATGTTCAATGCTTGCAAACTGTCGCCAGCGGCCCTATGATTAGCGTTTAACCAAACGGTCACCAGGTCTCGTCTCTTTAGCTCAGGCCTGTCTCTCGGATATGTCTGAAATCTCGACTTACGGCGCTGCCCAGATTGATAAACTCGAAGGTTTAGAAGCGGTTCGGAAACGGCCCGGGATGTATATCGGGGATCCCGATGAGCGCGGATTGCATCACAGCGTCTTTGAGGTCCTGGACAATTCAATCGATGAGCATCTGGCCGGGTTCTGCACAAAGATCGACGTCACGATCCACATCGATGGCTCGGCTTCCGTGCGCGATAACGGACGCGGGATTCCGGTCGAGATGCATCCGAAATTTCAGATGCCCGCCATTGAGCTGGTGCTTACCAACCTGCATGCCGGCGGCAAGTTCGGTCAGGGGGCCTATAAATTCTCCGGGGGTCTGCACGGTGTGGGTGCGAAGTGCGTCAATGCCTTGTCGGAGTGGTTCAAAGCCGAAGTTACCAGGGACGGCAAAGTCTATCTGATCGCTTTTTCCCGGGGCAAAACGACACGCAAGCTCGAAGTCATTGGTGAAGTACAAAACAAAAAGCATTCCGGCACGTTTATTACATTTTTGCCGGATTCCGAAATATTTACCATCACCACCGAGTTTAAGTTTGATATTCTCGCGAATCGGTTGCGCGAACTCGCGTTCCTCAACAACGGGCTGGAAATCCATTTGACCGATGAGCGCACCGAGCCACATCGGAAAGAGTCTTTCCTTTATAAAGAGGGAATTCGCGAGTACGTCAAACAACTCGGTGAAACCAAGCAGTTAATCCATCCGGAGCCGATCATCGTGAGCGGGATGCGGGAGTTCCTGGTCGACGACAAAACGGAGCTCTGTTACGTCGACGTTGTTCTGCAGTACACCGACGCTTACTCGGAGAATATTCAGTGTTTCGCCAATTCGATCCCGAATAGTGATGGCGGAATGCACCTTGAGGGTTTCAAGGCAGGATTGACCAACGCAATCAAGAACTACGCCAAAGCCAACAACCTGCTGAAGGAAAAAGATCCTGACCTGACCGGAGACGACCTCCGCGAAGGTCTCGTCTGCGTTTTGAGCGTGAAATTGACCAATCCACGGTTCAGCTCGCAGACCAAAGGGAAGCTGGTCAATAACGAGATCAAGCCCTTGGTGCAATCGATCACCTACGAGGGGGTGAGCCGTTATTGTGAAGAGAATCCGGCTGTGGCCAAAAAGGTCATCGACAAATGTTTGATGGCCGCCCGTGCCCGCGAAGCTGCCAGAAAGGCCAGGGAAGCGGTGCGCAAGACCGCCTTGACCGGGGGCGGTCTGCCGGGCAAGCTCGCGGATTGCTCGGAACGCGATGCCAATCTGACCGAACTCTACATTGTGGAAGGCGATTCCGCCGGAGGATCCGCCAAGCAGGGTCGTGACCGCAGATTTCAGGCGATTCTTCCAATCCGCGGGAAGCTGATCAATGTCGAGAAAGCCCGTCTCGATAGGGTGCTGCAAAATTTGGAAATCCAAACGATGATCACCGCGATCGGCACCGGAATCGGTGACGGCGAAGGCGAAGGATCCTTCAATCTGGAGAAACTGCGCTACGGCCGGATCATCATCATGACGGATGCGGACGTGGACGGTTCGCATATCCGGACGCTTCTCCTGACATTCTTCTATCGGCAAATGCCGGAATTGGTGCGACGTGGGCACATCTACATCGCGCAACCGCCCCTTTACCAGATCAAAAGGAAGAAACGCGAAGAATATGTCGACGATGACTCTCAGTTGAATAAGATCCTGATCTCCTTGGGGGCGGAGGAAGTCCAGCTGAAACACCTGGTGGACGGTCGAGAGTTCACCAAGGAACAACTCGCTGAAGTCCTCGATTTACTCGAAAAACTGTCGAAATTGAGCGACTCGATTCGCCGGCACGGCGGCGACTTTGAAGACTATCTGTCGAACCGGGAGCCGATTTCCGGAAAGCTGCCCGAATACCTGGTTATCGTGCGGGAAGGCAACAACGAGTACGTCAAATACTTTCACGATGAGGGCCCGCTGCGCGATTTTGCGAGTCAGAACCTGGATCTCAATCTCTACGAGGAGGAACCCGCCGCAGAAAATGGTGATGGACCACTGCCACCCGGTGCTCCGCCGACCAACGGGAATGGAACCCCCCCGGTCGCCTCGTATATGCGGCGCAGAGCCCGGCGAGTTGAGCTACACGAATCGAACGCGGTGGCGAAGGTGTTCCAGGAACTCGACAAGCGCGGTATGACGATCGATCACTACTCGGCCAGCGGTCAGCCGATTTTTGAACTCATCGAAGGAGAAGGTGATCGAACCACGGTGACGCCGCTGTTCTCGATTCCGAGAATCCTCGATTCGATCAAGGAAATTGGCCGACGCGGCGTTCAGATTAAACGTTTCAAAGGTCTCGGTGAAATGAATGCGAAAGAGCTTTTCTCCACGACCATGGACCCGGTCCGTCGTAAACTCCTTCGAGTCGATCTGAACGAAAATAACGCCAGTGAAGCCGACAAGATGTTTACCATTTTGATGGGCGACGTTGTCGAACCGCGCCGCGCCTTCATCGAAGACAACGCCCTCAATGTGCGAAACCTCGACATTTGATAGCAGGAACATTCGCCATTCGCCGTACCACATTGAAAAACGAATCATTCTGACCCAAGCCCTGAACCCAAAAGTGTTACCGATCTCCTGACCGCGCCCCCGAACGCCGAACGGTGAACGCCCAAGTCCCCTTCCATGCCGATTCTGCCGAATGAAAAAATCGAACCGGTAAACGTCGCCGAAGAGATGTCGAAGTCGTTCCTCGACTATTCGATGTCGGTCATCATTTCGAGAGCGCTTCCGGATGCGAGAGATGGGTTGAAACCATCCCAGCGTCGAATTCTCTACGCAATGAATGGCCTCGGGCTCCAGCCAACCCGGAAACATAGCAAGTGCGCCAAGATCGTCGGCGAAACGATGGGCAATTATCATCCGCACGGCGACATGGCGATCTATCCCACGCTCGTGCACATGGCCCAACCATGGGCGATGCGAGACACCCTGATCGAAGGTCAAGGGAACTTCGGATCCATGGACGGCGATCCTCCTGCGTCCATGCGGTACACCGAAGCACGCCTGACCCATCTGGGTGCCGTCCTCATGGAGGACATGGAAAAGGATACCGTCGACTTCGTGCCAAACTACGACGAGACGACGACCGAACCGGTCGTTTTTCCCGCGGCTTTTCCCAATCTGCTGGTCAACGGCGGGACCGGTATCGCCGTCGGGATGGCAACGAACATTCCTCCCCACAATCTCAGCGAGATCATCGACGGGATTTGCGCGCTGATCGATCAGCCGGATATCGGCACCGATGAATTGCTCGGGTTTATCAAAGGACCCGATTTTCCCACTGGATGCACCATTTACGGCACGAGAGGAATTCGCCTGTATTTCGAAACCGGCAGGGGCAGCCTGAAGGTACGCGGCAAGGCCACCATCGAAGAGACGAAGAACGGACGCGAGCAGATTGTCATCAGTGAAATCCCGTACAACGTCAATCGCGCTGAATTGATCAAACGCATCGCCGGGCTCATTCAGGAAAAGGTCATCACCGACATCAGCGACCTGCGGGATCTCTCAGACGAGAAAACAAGGATCGAGCTGGAACTCAAACGCGACGCAAACTCCAAGGTCGTCCTGAACAACCTTTACATGCACACCGCGATGGAAAGTTCTTTCGCGGTCAACATGCTGGCGATCGATCACGGCCGTCCCAAACTGCTCTCGTTGAAGGAAGCGCTCCTTTGTTATATCGAGCATCGCCGAGATGTGGTTCTCAGGCGCACACGATTTCTTCTCCGTCAAGCTGAAGCCAGGGCCGAAACACTTGAAGGCTATCTGATCGCGCTCGCGAATCTGGACGATTTCATCGACATTATTCGCAGTTCCGCGAATCGCGACGAAGCCAAAATCAAGCTTCTCGCGTACGAATTCGGTCGGGAAGCGGTCGAGCAAATCGGCGTTCGGATTCGTAGCGAGGGCCGTTTGGTCGATGGCCGGTATATTTTTAGCGAACATCAAGCGGATCAGATTCTCGATCTGCGCCTCTACCAATTGACCGGACTCGAACGCGAAAAAATCATCAACGAATACGGTGATATTATCCGGAAGATTGTTGATCTGCTCGACATTCTGAGTCGGGCAGATCGAGTCATGTCGATCATCAAGGAAGAGCTGCTGCGAATTAAGGACAAGTATGGATCCGAACGGCTCACCGCGATCCTTCCCGAACAGGGAGACATCGCTTTCGAGGATCTGATCGCCAATGAAGGATGCATCATCACCATCACCCACGGCGGCTACATCAAGCGGACGGCGGAAAGCGAATTTCGCGCGCAACGACGTGGCGGACGAGGCGTCATCGGGATGACGACCCGGGAAGCACAAGTAAGCGGGGATCAGGGGGATTTCGTTGAGCATTTGTTCACGGCCAGTACGCATGATTCACTGATGTTCTTCACTCAAACGGGCCGGGGCTATGTGGAGAAGGTCTATGAGATTCCTGAAATGGGTCGCGCGTCCAAGGGCCGCTCGATCGCGAATCTCCTTGAGCTGCGCCCGGAGGAGAAAATCGCTGCGACGCTCCGAATTGAAGCCGTTGACCAGACAGGGAACCCCAAGGGAGACGAAGGCACCTGGAATCCAGCTCTTCATGTCATGTTCGCCACGCGATCCGGTATTGTGAAAAAGACGAATCTGGCGGACTTCGGCAACGTCCGGAAAGGCGGCATTATCGCAATTCAGATCGAGCAGGATGATGAATTGATCGATGCGCTGCTGACCAATGGAATGGATGAAGTCGTGCTCATCACGCGCCAGGGGATCAGCATCCGCTTCAATGAGGTTGATGTTCGAGACATGGGACGAAATGCCGTCGGCGTTTGGGGTATCCGGCCGGACCCAGGGGATGAAGTCGTGGGAATTGCCAAAGTCATTCCGGACGCCCAATTACTCGTGGCCGGATCCAACGGGATTGGGAAACGGACCGATTTCGACGAGTATCGAGTCCAATCCCGCGGCGGCAAAGGAATCATCACCATGAAAACCGGCGAACGTACCGGCGATGTGGTCGGTGCATTGACGGTCCGCGATTCGGACGAATTGATGCTGATCACCACGGGGGGGCAAATGGTCCGGATTAGAGTGAGCGAAGTGCGCGAGACCGGCCGTAACACCATGGGCGTGAAACTGATGGATCTTCGCGAGAACGAAACTCTTCAGGATATCGCACCCGTAGTCTCTCAGGAAGAAGGAGACGTTGAAGAAACCATTGAAAGCTGACGACTGACTTGCGCCTCCGCTGCGTTCGCTGAACTTGGCTCCGATGAAATATCGCAGACTTGGTAAGGCAGGCGTAAAAGTGAGCGAACTTTCTTTTGGTTCGTGGCTTACTTTCGGCAATCAGATCTCCGACGAACTTGCAGAGAGCTTGATGCGAAAATGTTACGAGGCAGGCGTAAATTTTTTCGACAATGCCGAGGGTTATGCGCGCGGGCGCGCGGAATTGGTCATGGGCAAAATCCTGCGAAAAGCAGGATGGCCCCGGGACACCTGGCTTGTTTCGAGCAAGGTGTTTTTTGGTGCAGCGGAAGAACCGCAGAAACCGAACCAATACGGGCTGAGCCGGAAACACGTGTTCGAAGCGTGTCACGCCGCAATGCGCAGGTTGCAGGTTGATTATCTCGATCTTTTCTTTTGTCACCGGCCTGATTCTGAAACCCCGATCGAAGAAACCGTCCGTGTGATGAGCGATCTGATTGCTCAGGGCAAGGTCCTTTACTGGGGTACGAGCGAGTGGAGCGCGCAGGAAATCATGCAAGCCTATGCGGTCGCCCGCCAGTACAACCTCGTCCCTCCGACAATGGAGCAACCGCAATACAGTCTCCTGGTACGAGAGCGAGTCGAAAAAGAGTATACTCGTCTCTACTCGGAAATCGGTCTCGGAACGACGATCTGGTCTCCTTTGGCGAGCGGTTTATTGACGGGCAAATACAATGACGGAGTTCCCAAGGAAGCACGGCTTGGGTTCGAAGCAAATGATTGGCTCAGGGAAGATCTCCTCAGTAAGGAACGACTCGCAAAAGTAAAGGAACTCGCGACCGTGGCGGCTGATCTCGGAATCTCCCAGGCCCTCCTCGCCGTCGCCTGGTGCCTTAAAAATCCGAACGTCAGCACGGTGATTCTCGGCGCCTCTAAAGAACGCCAGCTTGCGGAGACACTGACAGCCTCCGAAGCAGCCGAAAAACTGACCCCAGATGTTTTGCAAAGGATCGAGCAAATCCTTCACAATAAATGACTTAGATCCGAAAAATCCAGGATTCAGGAGTTCAGAAAGCCACTACCTGTGACCGCGAACAACCGCCGGCGTCCAGTTGACGGCAAGCCGGCCACATACTTCATCGCATGGAAGCGGATGAATCCTATCCACAGGGCGGAAAACCGCTGCATTTTGCAACTCCTGAATTCCCGTAACTTCCCTGACTCCTTCGGTTTATTTTTTCGGTCGAATGCCCTCATGCTGACGCGTCAACCACGCACCCTTCGTGGCTCGAACAACCCTCCTTGGCGCTGCACACAAAGGGCTTGAAAATTTTGTTCCTAACTTATCTCTTTCCGGTTGCGACTCCCTTTTTACCCTCTACACTAAGGGCACTTCTCTTATGGGAAAGCGAAAGAGAAAATTGTCATTTAAAAGGCTTCCCGTTCAACGGCGGCTCCAATTTTCCACGGAAGGTGAGTATTTCGACCTCAAGACGCTATTCGACAAACTAAATGCCGAATATTTCCGTAATGCGCTCAGAGGATACACCATCACCTGGGGCCGCAGACGGAAGCACCCCCCAAAAGAATACTTTGTCTTCGGGACAATCCAGGAAGAGGACAAAATGATCCGCATCCATCCGTTACTGGATGCACCGTTTGTTCCGACTTGGTTTCTCGAATACGTCGTTTACCACGAAATGCTCCATGCCGTAGTTCCGGAGGAAATTGACGAGTACGGGCGCAGAAGAGTTCACACGCGTGAATTCTACCGCCGAGAGCGTCAATTTCACTGCTATTACCGGGCAAGACGCTGGGAGGACGAAAATCTCGACCGTTTCTTGCGCTAGAGTCAATACCATCTTCGACCGTGGTAACGATCGCCGATCTTACGCCCACGCAGGCCGTACCCTTTGATTGGATGTCCCCGGCGTTAAAACGCCGGGCCGAGTCCTAAAGCCCCTACGGGGAAATCATTCCAAACTGCGGTTATCTTCGTGCCATTCGCCCCTGGGCCGCCCTACCGCGGCTTTTTGCTCAAATCACCACCTGGCTTGACCGTTGTCGCCGGAGTATTCGTTGAAGCTGCCGGCTTTTGCGAGAGGGGGGTCGCACTGGCTGCAGGACGACTGGAATTTAGCTTGGTAATGACGGAATCGCTGAAATCGTAGTTGTCCCGGGAATAAAGCAATACCGGAACGATGTTGTTGGCGCTAAATCCAGATCGGTCAAAGACCATATCGTAGTTCTGGGCTCTCACCTGGTCATTGACGACTTTCATGATCTCCTCCACGATCCCGTCGCGCATCCGTTTCAGCTGATCCTGAATCTGTTTTTCGCGCGTCTGACGAAAGTCGGAAATCTCCTTTTCCAGACCCTTCGTCTCAGAGATCTTCGAATCGCGCTCTTGCGCTTTCTGATCTTTGGATGCGCCGCTCAGTTCAGGCTTGTTCATTTCTTCATTCAACTTATTGATGACATCGAGATTTTTCTTGTAGGCGTCCATCCGCTGATCGAGTTCATCTTTGTAAGCCTTCTGCGCCTCTTTAAGCTTATCTTCCGCGTCGTGGGTCTTGTAGTAGGCGGTAAAGACTTTTTGCATGTCGATCGTTCCGACCTTCATTTGAGCCTGGGCTTGAGACGCGAACCCCAAACTTAGGGCCAGCAGACCGACTATCGTTAGCGATGAGGATTTCTTCATAATATAGATAAACTAGTAATTATCGGAGCGAACCCGATTTGAGATCAGACCGGACGATCAAGCTTTCGTTCAAAATTGGTACCCGACACTGAACTGGAATTGTCCACTCTTGCTGCTGAAGCTATCTTCCTGGATCGGGAAACCGTAATCGAGCCGCAACGGCCCGATTGGTAAATCCAGGCGCACTCCAACACCAATATCCTGATTCAAACCTCCAGAAAACTTTCCTGATCCTATGGGAGTGCTTGGGACCTTCTGCGGGCTAAAACTCCATGAGCCGGGATTGACGAAACCCCCATCATAGAAAACCGCGAATCGTACCCGTTCAATAATGGGAATCGTGTACTCTATCGTCCACCGGGCAAGGGTATTTCCGCCCACTGGATTGCCTTGGGAATCCTTAGGCCCTACATCGCGGAATCTGAACCCGCGAAGCGAATTCGCGCCACCGGTATAGAGGCGGTCGAAGATAGGGACGATGGTAGCAGGATCATTGTTCCAGTCCACGACGGACCCTATTTCACCGTTTAACAGGAGGATCGTGTCGTAAGGAAGATGGAAATACTGCGCTACGTCAAGGTCCATCCCGTAAACCTGAACAGTTCCTCCGAGGAACCCGCCGGCCACGTAGCCCGTGAGATCAACCCGCGTTCCTTTTCGGGTAAGAAACGCGCTGTCGCGAGTATCATAGGTGAAAGCGAGTGTTGCTCGGCTCTCAAGGTTGCTCTCACCTCCTAACCTGATGAGCTCGAAGAGTTCCGGGGTAATGCTATCGGTTTGGATGTTATAAATCTGGATCTCCTGAATGGTATAATCGAGCTTCATCGACAGGAAATTCGTAATCGGCTTACGCATGAAAATGTCAAATCCGTAATCCCGCTGGTCGTACTGGTCGCTGAAGTAATTGAACTCGTCAAAGAACAACCGTCCGCCCAAAGCCAACCGTTGATCCAGAAAATAAGGTTCGCTCAGCTCTATTGAGGCGTTCTTCGTCTCGGTACCGAGCTGAACTCGCGCCCTGAACTTCTGTCCGGCTCCGGTGAACGTTCTCCAGTTCGTGACATCGAAATTTCCCTGTGCCAATTCTGCAAAGCCCAAAAGGCCGTCTGTCGTGCTGAAGCCCAGCCCGAAATTCAAGTTTCCGGTCCGCTTTTCCTGCACAGCGACGTTCAGGTCCTTACGTCCTGAAACGGCCGTATCGCTCGCATAGGTATCCACCCGCTCAAAATACTGCAAACCTTCGAGACGTTTCTTGCTGATATCAACGCGCACCGTGTCAAAGACGTCACCGGGCGAGAGCACAATTTCCCGACGAAGGACCTTATCCTTGGTTCGCGTGTTACCGCTGATGTTGATATGCTCGACGAATGACTGGATGCCCTCATCCACCTTGTAACCGAGGTTGACGACTGCGGGCCCTGCAGGCGTCGTCGCCACGTTGACCTTTGCGTCGGCATAGCCCGCAACGCCGTAAGCGTCTTCGACCGCTTTGATATCCTTTTGGAGTTTCTGCGGAGAAAAAACTTTGCCCTCCGTGACTTTGATGACTTTTCGGAAATTCGCTTCGGTCACGATATGGAGGCCTTCAATCGTCAAAGTCCCAACATGGTATTGCGCACCTTCGGTGATGTAGATCGTGACAGCGACGTTTTTCTTGTCCAACCGATCGATCCTCACGTCGGTAATCTGCGCGTCAGCGTAGCCGTTATCCTGATAGAGCTCTTTGATTTTCTGAACGTCCGCGTCGAGCTGCTGATTGTTCAACCGGCCCGCTCCCGTGATGAAGCCAAGAATATTATTCTCTTTGGTCTTCATCTCTTTGCGAAGCCTTTTTGACGTCAGCACCGTGTTGCCGACAAACCTGATCCTCTTGACAACCGATTTCGTGCCCTCACTGATCGCGAAGGTGACCCGCGCGGTTCCTCGATCCTCGTTGATGTCCACTTTGTACTGAACATCGGTGTCCGGATAACCCCGTTTCTGGTACATTTCGACCACTTTTTGACGGGCCTGTTCCATCGCCTGCTCGTCGAGAGGCGCACCGGTCTTCAGATTCAGTTCACGCCGAATCCGTTTCGTTTTGATGACCTGGTTCCCCTGAATCACCAATTCGGTGAGCGTCACCCGCGTCTGCACCACGACGATCACCTTCACGCCGTCCGGCAGCGGTTCGCCGTAAATTCGCACGTTGGTAACCAACCCCGTCGCATAGAGCGAACGAACGTCGTCCTCGACCGTCTGTTCGGAATATGGCTGGCCGACAGTCGTCTTCATGTTCGACAAGATTCTCTGACGACTCAACGTCGCGGGACCGGCATACTGAATCTCGATTTGCCGGACGATCGGCGACTGCTGGCGCTGCGCGGGTGGCGGCGGCTGACCGGCAGGCTGCGGCTGCGCTTCCTGCCCGGGTGCTGGCGGATTCTGACCGGCCGGAGGCTGTCCGGCAGGCGGTTGCTGGGCTAGCCCGAACGAACGCAGCGAGGCCACAAGGATCGCTACGAGAATCCAGCTGCGGCAGAGGGAACTCGAAAAATTCATAATGTGGAGAATCGACAACAGATCAGAGCGAATCGGCGTAATTCATGACGATGACGTCAGAAAGGTCAACAGAAAAACTACTCCGTTGGTTTTTCCGGCTGAATCGAACGACTCAATTTCCGGTCAACGCGTACCAATTGTTTCGGGTACGCGGCTCATAACCCGCCTCGGTGATCAACTCTTCGATTTGATCCCTGGTAATGCGGAACGACGTTCCGGCTTTGCTGACCACGTTCTCCTCCATCATGACAGATCCAAAATCATTCGCACCGTACCGCAGTGCGATCTGACCGATCTTCGGCCCCTGGGTTACCCAGGAGCTCTGGAGATTCTCGATGTTGTCTAGATAAATGCGAGCCAGAGCCTGCATTCTCAGGTACTCTGCCGACCCTACCGGAGTCGCCCTCAAAACAACGTTTTCCGGCTGGAAGGTCCAACAGATGAATGCGGTAAAGCCGCCAGTTTGATCCTGCACCTGGCGAAGCCTCTCGAGATGTTCAATCCGATCTTCCACCGCTTCAACGTGGCCAAACATCATCGTCGCGCTACTGTTCAAACCAAGTTCGTGCGCGATTTTCATCACGTCTAGCCACTGCTCAGTATTGCACTTGAGAGGCGAAATCCGGTTGCGCACGCGATCCACCAGAATTTCCCCGCCTCCGCCCGGAATCGATCCTAGTCCTGCTTCCTTGAACTTCTGCACAATTTCCCGCAACGACATCCGGAACACCTCGGCAAAATGGTTAAATTCCGGCGGGCTGAATGCATGGATATTAATCTGAGGGTATTTCTCCCTGATGTGATTCAGCAAATTCAAATAATAGTCGATGCCCAGTTTCGGGTGATGACCGCCCTGCATCAGAATCTGTATCCCGCCGATCGACACCAGTTCATCGATCTTTTGATCGATCTCTTCATGGCTCAGCACGTAATGATCGACATCCCTCTCAGTACGATAGAACGCGCAGAACTTGCAGTAAACATTGCAGACATTGGTGTAATTAATGTTGCGATCGACGATATACGTCACGATTTCGTTGCCCCTGCCGTGAAACGCTTCCGCCTTGGCCCTCTGGCGCCGCTGGTCGGCCAGTTGCCCAAGCTCACCTAACGGCAACCGATACAGTTCCATGGCATCCTCAGCGCCAATCCGTTCACCATCCAATACCCTTTCGACTACCCGGCTATCCAACATCGTTGCGTTCATCGGCGAGTCCTATATTACCTAATTTCGCGCTCTCCTCAATGAAAGGTACCGCTTCATACATTAGGATTTAATTGATTAAACTGGCCGACATCTGGTTGATTTGAGTGGCAGACATCTGAATGTAAATCCTTTGTGGCGGAAAATTTCTACCAGGCAACCGTCGAAGCTCCGAAAACCGCTTTCGATCTCTCTCTGCGTCCTCCGCTTTTCAGCGAGTTCCAAGGACAAGCGCGCGTCCGCGACCGGCTGGAATTGATGGTCGAGGCCGCGAAGCGGCGCGGCGACGTACTCGAACATATCTTGCTGAGCGGCCCACCCGGATTGGGAAAGACGACCATCGCCTACATCCTTGCCAACTCGATGGAAGTCAATATCAAGACAACCAGCGGTCCAATGATCGAAAGGGCCGGAGACCTGGCCGGCATCCTGACGACTCTGGAGCGCGGAGATATTCTCTTTATCGATGAGATTCACCGGCTCCAAGCGACCATCGAAGAATATCTCTACCCGGCGATGGAAGATTATCGCCTGGATATTATTATCGACCAGGGTCCCAACGCGCGAAGCGTGCGAATCAATTTGCCAAAATTTACCATGATCGGCGCTACGACTCGATCGGGCCTGATCAGCGCGCCCCTTCGCTCGCGTTTCGGGATGCACAGCCGGCTCGACTATTATGGACTTGAGGAACTGAGCCGCATTGTCGAGCGGAGCGCTGGGTTAATCGGCGTCGGCATCGATCAGGACGGGTGCAGCGAGATCGCCTCGCGCGCCAGAGGCACGCCTCGCGTGGCGAACAATCTATTGCGTTGGGTCCGGGATTACGCCCAGGTCAAATCAGACGGCTTTATTACCAAGGCCATTGCCGACAAAGCCCTCGAAATGCTCGATATCGACGGAGACGGCTTGGACGAAATGGACAAACGGCTTCTCGAAGCCCTCGTCGTTCGTTTCCAAGGCGGACCGGTCGGGATAAGTTCCCTGGCGGTTGCAGTTGGTGAAGATTCCGGAACGGTCGAAGAGGTCAACGAACCGTATCTGATCCAGGAAGGTTTTATCAAGCGTACTGCGCAGGGCCGCGTAGCCATGCCAAAAGCTTACGAAAAAATGGGCATCAAGTTCCCTCCAAACCGTCAGGGAGAGCTTTTCGGTTAGACGCCGGCGTGGGCCTCAGAATCGTTGCTAATTCTTCGCCCGCTTCTTTCTCGGGGGCCGGGGCGATGGCTCGCCTTCCGGGTATTTGATCGTACTCGGCCAGATGACGCGCCAAGGTTGCTCCTTCAATTTCCCGGTGAGTTGGCTGAGGTCATCCACGATGACATTCAGCCTCGGCAAAACCGTACCCATTGTCTTGTCCAATGAATCGAGAATGACCTTCAACTGAGCTGACGCGGCTTTGAAGTTCACCAGAGTTTTCTCGAGGTTGCTGTCCTTCTTCAGTTGGACGGTGACATCCTTCACATCTGAAAGCACGTCATGGACACTCACCAGGGCAGAGTCGATTCCGCCGCCCTTTGCGGTGATGAGTTTAAGATTGTCTCCAACCGCCCCAAAACTCTTCAGCGTTCCCGTGAGAACAGAATCCTGAGCAGTCAAAATGGTCAGATTATGTGAAGTTCTCTGTAGTTCGGCGAGCGTGACCTCCGATTGTTTCAGAGCGGGTTCGAGCTTCTGGATGATCAGAGGACCAACCTCCGCGAGATCGGGCGAACGCGTACCGACAAATTTGGCGTTCGGTTCCGCCAGGCCCGAGTCCGCATTCCCGTTGGTAAAATCGATGACGAGTTCTGCCAGCAACCCGAAACTCCGCATCTCGACGGTGGTCTCTTTGTAAATCTGTGAATCTGCGGCAACCTGGACTCGAACCATCGCTTCATAGTTGGGCTTATGCTCCGGCCGATCATTGAGTGGAACAGGAGATTGGATGTCGGCCACCGTTCCGACCTTGCGTCCAGCCAACATGACTGCCGCGCCAGGTTTGATCCCGGCCGCATTGTCGAAATACACCAGAAAGCTCTTAAGCGGTCTGAAGAGCCCCGGAGATGAAATGTACAAGACAACGACGACCACCAGGCCGAGCGTCAGAAGGACCATCAGTCCAGTGCGAACTTCATTCCGCAGAATCTGCATTTGGTGGCGTCTCCGTGATCGGTCCTTCCGTTGTTCCGGTCACAAACTGGTGAACGACCGGATTAGCCGAGACGCGAAACCGATCCGGCGCGGCGTCTTCGATTATTTTTCCCTGGTAAAGCATAGCCATCCGGGTAGCGACCTTAAATGCGCTTTCCATTTCATGCGTAACGATGACCGACGTGGTATTTGTTTTCTCGGTTAAACGTATGATCAGCTCGTCGATCACCGAACTGATCACCGGATCAAGTCCTGCCGTCGGCTCGTCGAACAGGATCAATTCCGGTTGCATCATCAGCGCACGGGCGAGGCTGACCCGCTTGCGCATCCCGCCACTCAACTCCGAAGGTAACTTCTCCCCTGTCCCGCTCATCCCGACGATCTCGAGGTTCTCCTTAATCAATTCTTCGATCTCTTTCCTCGGTTTACGACGCAACTCCTCGACCGGCAACGCAAGATTTTCCCCCACGGACATCGAACTGATCAGGGCCGAATACTGATAAACCATCCCCACACGGCTCCGGAGCAAATTCAATTTGCTGCGGCTCAACTTCTGGACCTGAAGATGCCGGTATCTCACCACGCCCGTCGTCGGTCGCAAAATGCCCAGGATAAGCCGCAGCATCGTGCTCTTGCCGCCGCCGCTCTGACCGAGGATCACGAGTCGATCTCCGCTATAAACTTTGAGATCGATCCCATCCAGAACGGTCTTCTCGCCAAAACGCAATACAATATTTTCCAGATGAACCAGTGGCGTTTCGCTCATCCGGTAATCCTGGTGACCATCACATTGAACAACGTATCGAACCCGATCACGGTGGTGATCGAGATCACCACGCTGTCCGTTGTCGCCTTGCCGACCCCTTCTGCGCCTCCAGTCACCGTGAGACCCTGGTAACAGGCAATCAAGCCGATCAGCAGTCCGAAGAACATGGCCTTAAACAATCCGATGACGATATCGCTGACTATCAGGCTCGTCAGCACGGCGTCGAAATAGGCGTCGGGAACCAGGTTCAATGCCGCCCAGGAGATCAATGCTGAACCGACGAGCGCCGCAATGATCGAAAGCACCGACAGGCAAGGCATCAATGAAGCGATCGCCACTAGCCGCGGGGCAACCAGAAAACGCAATGGACCAATACCCATCGCCTCGATCGCTTCCACTTCTTCAGAGACTTGCATTGTCCCGAGTTCGGCCGTGTAGGCTGCACCGATCCTGGCGGCCAGCACGATTCCGGTCAGCAATGGCCCAAGTTCACGCGTGAAAGCAATGGAGATGAGCGTCGGAACCAGCCGTTCGGTCCCAAATTTTTGCAGTTGATAGCCCGTCAGCAGTGCCATCGTCAACCCGAGGAAAAAAGAAACCATCAAAACAAGCGGGATCGATCCGACCCCCGTTCGATCGGTTTGCGCAAACAGCATCGACCATCGAAATGGCAACCTTCCTCGGCGAATGTTATCTGCAATTTCTTCCAGGGTGTTTAGAAAGAGCCAGAATATGCTCCCGATGTGCTCGAGAGCGCGTCCCGTTAGATAACCGATCCTGTAAAGCAACGCGTACTAATCAGGCTTCGTTTCGTGAGAGGCAAGAAAAAATGCTCTCCCTTCGAGTCCTTCCTAACCGTTCTCCTCCTCGTCTTCGTTCTGCTCGATGTTTCTTGCTGTGGTCCGCGGTCGCCAAAGGCCGGCCACTACCGGATCGGCAGGCTCCAGTTCTGCCTCTTGATCGACAAAAAACAAGCCGCTCTGACACAGCTTCGCGTACTTGCCATTCAACGCGAGCAACTGCTCGTGATCGCCACGCTCAATGATCTCACCGCGTTCAAGGACAAGGATCTGGTCGGCGTGCCGAACGGTCGAAAGGCGGTGCGCGATAACGAAGCTTGTTCGGCCCAGCAACAGCCGGTTGAGTGCCTCCTGGATCTGGCGCTCCGTTTCTGTGTCGACGCTCGCCGTTGCCTCATCCAGAATCAGTAACGGCGGATCCTTCAAGATCGCCCGCGCAATCGATATTCGCTGCTTTTCACCGACGCTCTGCCGTATTCCACGCTCTCCAACCCCGGCATCCAAGCCATCCGGTAGCCGCGAGACAAACTCATCCGCGTTCGCCGCACGTAGCGCTTCCCAGATTTCCGCCTCGTTCGCGTCAGGTTTTCCGAACAACAAATTCTCACGGATGGTTTCGTTGAATAGAAAACTTTCCTGACTGACCAAACCTGTCGCCTTGCGGATCGCGTGCTTAGTGACTTTGCGAATCGATCGTCCATCGATTAAAATATCGCCTCCCGTCGGACTCAATTCATAAAACCGAAGCAGGAGATTGACCAAAGTCGATTTTCCTGCGCCGGTTTCACCGACCAGCGCAATCGTTTGGCCCGGTTCAGCCACGAACGAAACGTCTCTCAGCACAGGTTGACCGTCGCTGTATGCGAACGACACGTTGCGGTACTCGATCCGCCCGACCGGATCAAATGGTTCACCCGCGACAATATCGCTCTCGGCAGGTTCATCGAAAATTTCAAAGACCCGTTCTGCCGCCGCTCGAGCACTCTGCAACATCTGGTTCAACTGGTGTAGTCTTCCAATCGGCTCGTAGAGGAAGCGCACGAGAATCAGGGACGCGACTAACTCACCAATCTCCATTCGACCCTGCAGCACCGCCATTCCGCCAAACCCGGTGACGATCACCAGACCGCACGAAGTCAGAAAATCCATCGAGGGGTCGTAGATCGCCCACGCTCGCATCACCACCAGCGTAGATTCTTTCAATCTTTGACTCGCCTTGTTAAACCTGCCGTGTTCCTGGCTTTCGCGCACGTAAGCCTTGATCTGGCGGATCCCCGACAGATTATCGTGAAGCAGCGAATTCATCGAGGAAGCGGCCTGCCGTTGCAACCGGTAGCGCGATCTAGCCGAGAGAGTATAGATCAATGCGCCGCCGAAAAGAAAAGGAACCGGGAGCATCGTCAATGCCGCAAGCCACGGTTCTCGGACAAAAAGCAGCAAGCCCACAATGAACACCTGGAGGATGGCGACCGTTCCCTGTTCGATGCCGTCGATCAGCACACGCTCGACCGCGTTCACATCCTCGAGAACCCGCGTCATGATGTCACCGGTTGCCCGGTAATCAAACCAGCGTAGCGGCAACTTCTGGATATGGTCGTACAGATCACTGCGAAAATCGAAAATGACTTTCTGTTCGAACGTATTGTTGAGAATGATCCGGGCAGCATTCGACAGGCTTTGAACGAGAAAAGCCCCGATCGCCAGCAGTGCGAGCGGCGGAATCAGCTCCGGTTTCCGGCCTCGAATCGCGTCATCGATGACGCGTTGCGTCACCGTCGGAAATACGATCACCATCAAGGTCGCCAAAACCGCGAATCCGACCGTTCCGCTCGCCATCCACGGATATCGTCGAAGGTACTTAAAAACTCGTAGAATCGTCTGCATCAACTAACTCTCTTCTCGCAACGCTAGCATCGATTGCGGAAGCGAAGAAGCCGGAGTTGCAGCAGTTGCCGGAGATGTGCGACCGGTACCGCAAAGAATTTTCCGCCTCTCTCCCTCTCCAATCACATGACCTCTGCTTTAATTTTCCAGTCCCAGCCCCTCCTGACTCCTGAATTCTGAATTCTGACTCCTGCCCCAGTCATGCAGTCCCACCTTCCTATCTACGAGCTCCGATTGCGAATTATCGAGTCTCTCCGTTCCTTACCGCGGCTTATCCTTCAGGCGCCCACTGGTTCCGGCAAGTCGACCCAGGTTCCGCAGATGCTCCTGGATGAAGGGCTGGCGGGGACTGGCCAGATTATCGTTTTGCAACCGCGCCGGTTACCGACTCGGATGTTGGCGGCGCGCGTGGCTCATGAAAGAAACGTCCGTCTGGGCGAAGAGGTCGGATACCAGATCCGGCTTGACAATGTTGCTACGGCCAAGACTCGCATCCGTTTCGTCACTGAAGGTATCTTACTCCGGCAGATGGTCGGTGATCCGCGGCTCACCGGAGTGACGGTGCTTATTTTTGACGAATTTCATGAACGCCATCTCCATGGTGATATCGCGCTGGCTCGCGCACTCGAGATTCAAGCCTCGATTCGTCCGGACCTCAAAATCGTCGTCATGTCCGCCACCCTGGAGACCGATTTGCTGGCGCCCCATCTGCGACCTTGCAACGTACTGACTTCGCAAGGACGCACATTTCCCGTCGAGATCGAGTACCTGAAGCGCGAAACGATCGATGAGCCGCCTTGGGAAATTGCCTCAGACGCTTTTGCTCATGCCCCGGACGATGGAGGAGACGCTTTGATATTCATGCCGGGCGCCTACGAAATCGCGCGCACCATCCAGGAACTCAAACGCTCCGATTTCCAAGGGATCGTGTTACCCCTGCACGGCGACCTCTCCCCCAGGGCGCAAGACGCCGCGGTGGCAACATATCCCGAAAGAAAGATCATCGTATCGACCAACGTAGCCGAAACCTCGTTGACCATTGATGGTGTGACGCTGGTGATCGATAGCGGCCTCGCAAAGATCGCAAAGTATGATCCGCATCGCGGTATCAACACTCTCATTACGGAAAAGATCAGCCGGGCATCTGCCGACCAGCGAGCAGGGCGGGCCGGACGCACTGCTCCGGGACGCTGCGTCCGGCTTTGGTCAGAGCGAGATCAGCTAGGCCGGCGCCCGCAGGACCTCCCCGAAGTCAAGCGCCTCGATCTTGCCGAAGTCCTGCTCAACCTGCAAGCGGCTGGCGTGACAGATCTTGAACGCTTCGGGTGGATCGAGAAGCCTGATTCCAATTCGTTGCGCCGTGCAATTGAGCTGTTGGAAGATCTCGGAGCGTTGGATCGCCAAAATGGAAAAATCACCGTTATCGGACATCGCATGCTCTCGTTTCCAGTTCATCCGCGGTACTCCAGGATGCTCTTGATCGCAGACGAGCTCGGTTGCGTCTCAACGATTGCGTTGGTCGCTGCGATTACCCAGGAGCGACACCTGCTCAGCCGCAGCGAAAACAACCAGATGGAGCATGACCGGGAACTGTTGCTCGGCAAAGAAGTCGAGTCAGATTTCTTTGTCTTGATCCGCGCATGGCTTTACGCTCAGCAACATGGCGCGGATAAAGCACGCCGCCTTGGCATTCGTTATGCCACCGCCCAACAGGTCGCTCCGGTCTACGAACAATTCGTCGAAATCGCCAGGGCCGAGGGCTTGAACGTGGAAAAAAAGGTCGACCAATTCGATGCCGAAGCCCTCGGGAAATGCATGCTGGTTGGATTTTCGGATCATCTAGCCAAGCGCATCGATGCCGGGACGCTTCGCTGCGATCTTGTTCACCGCAGACAGGGCGTCCTCGCTCGAGAGAGCGTCGTGCAAAAGAGTCCGCTGTTCGTTGCTGGGGAGATTCGCGAAATTCAGGGCCGCAATGATGAACTGATTGTTCTGCTTTCTCAGGTCACGGGCGTCCGTGAAGAGTGGCTTCGCGAACTTTTCCCCGACGATTTTCGGGTGTCGGCTCAGGTTTTCTTTGATCCGGTAACCCGGCGCGTTCAGGAAAAAAGAGATCTTCTCTTTCGGGACCTTGTCCTTCAAGGCAACAGGCTCGACGCTTCTCCTGACGAAAGGGCGTCCGAGCTCCTGGCGCAGGAAGTGATCTCCGGCCGATGCCCGCTCGCACATTGGTCGCATGATGTCGACCAATGGATTATTCGTCTCAACTGCCTATCCCGATGGGAGCCCGAACTGGGATTGCCGCTGATTGACGCTGAATCTCGATTCCATCTGGTGCAACAAATTTGTCACGGTGCGATAAGCTACAAAGAAATCAAGGACCGCGCCGTGTGGCCTGTCGTCAAATCGTGGCTCTCGCACCTCCAGCAGCAGGCGCTCGATCAATTCGCACCAGCTCGATACGAACTGCCTGCAGGTCGCCATGCCAAACTCCAATACGTTGAGAATCAGTCTCCTCTTCTGGCCGCGCGAATCCAGGATTTGTACGGAGTCAACGGATCGTTAACGATTTGCGAAGGCCGAGTCCCCATTCTTCTGCAGATCCTTGCGCCCAACCATCGCCCGATTCAAACCACCCAGAATCTGTCAAACTTCTGGAAAGAGTCCTATCCAAAGATCAAACAGGAACTGCAACGCAAATACCCAAAACACGAGTGGAGATAGGGATTGGGGATTGGGGATTTCGAATTGCGAATTGCGGATTTCGAATTGCGGAATTTGGGAAATGCGGATCGCGGGATTGGGGCACCTCCGAAATCCCCAATTCGCATTTTGTCGGTGCGAGCAAAGCGTCTCGCTTTGCCTCTTCGAGTCCGAGCAAAACCAGCATAGCGCCGCTGAACGCCGAACGCCTCCATTCAGTTGGAATTCTCCCTCCACGCCTTGGCCGACTGATAACTCTGCAGCCGGCGCTGATAGAATGGGACGTCCTGTTGCGATCCGAGCAAAATCGCTTTTTCCTCCCATTTTTGGGCAGAACTGAAATCCCCGGCTTCGGCATACGCGGCGGCCAGCACGTCGAGCACCGTGTCATCTTTCCACTGGGTGAGTTTTGCGGCTTCTGTCGCCAGGGCAACCGCACTGGCACCGTTCCGAATCTGCGGGTCCGCACTCGTGGCGTAAAGCCAGGCCGCCCCGGCTCGACAAATGGGATCGGTTTTCGACAGTCTGATGGCGGATTGGAAATCATTCAATGCATCGCTCCTGCGGCCGAGCCTGCTGAACGCATTCGCTCTGAGCGTGTAGAGCTGTGCCAAATTTAGCCGATTGGCGTCTCCTGCATTGTTCTGAATTGCCAAGTTGACTGCCTCGATCGTGTCTTTGGGCCGATTCAAATTGGAAGCAGCCACCGCTCGAGCCGCCTGCAGCCACCATCGTTCCGGATGTTCTTTCCCAGCTTTGGTTGCTGCTTTGAACGCTTCTTTCCACATCCCGTTCTGCACCATCGCGCCGAGCTCGCTCGCCTGTGCTTTTTCCTCCGGCGTGAACTTATGGCCGGGTGGGAAAATCTCCTGCGGAACCTCCTCGACCGTAGGCCCTTGGGACCTATTCGCCCGGTGGTGCCTGGTATAATGATGTTTTGCACTTCCTCCCTTCGAAGCTGCATGCTTGTTCGAAGTCGAGTGCTTGCTCGACGTCGAGTGCTTGCTCGAAGTCTTGTGCTTTGAATGGCCCGACGTTTCTGCGAAACCGGGACTAATTGCGAGAACGGACAGGAATATGAACGCACTAAAAATCTTTGCCTTGCGCATCGACAATCAATCAGTTGAGCCGAACCACATCGATTATATCGGCCAGTGTTACCCGGGTCTCAACGGAAAGCCAACGATGAATTGGCGATGACCAACCCGCCGGCGCGCCGGCACACCAATACGGTTTCAATCGAAATCCCCAATCCCGCGATCCGCGTTTCTTAAATTCCGCATTTTCGCAATCCGCACTCCGAAATCCCCCATTCCGCACTCCTCATTTCCCCAAATTCCGCAATTCGAAATCCCCGAATCCCGCGATCCTCATTTCCCAAATTCCGCTTTCCGAATTCCGCATTTCGCAATCCGCAATTCGAAATCCCCCACCGCACTCCTCATTTCCCCAATTCCGCTATTTCCCTCAGGAACCCGACGCGCTACAATCTAACGCCGATGATCGCGGTTGACGCACTCAATAATATCACTGTTGAAGACCGGCTCCGCGGAGCCGTTTGGGGTCAGTTTGTCGGAGACGCCGCAGCACTGGGCACGCACTGGATCTACGATCTCGGCGAACTCCAACAGCTTTATCCCGGTGGCATCAATGGATTTGAAGCGCCCAAAGAAGGTCATTACCACTTTGGAAAAAAACCGGGAGACCAGACCCACTACGGCGATGGTGCGTTGGTTTTGCTCGAATCGCTCGCTCGAGAAGGCAAATTCGACGCTAAAGCGTTCGGGCGCAGCTTTGTCGAAGCGTTTCGACCTGGCGCTTATTCCGGTTACATCGACAAGGCCACCAGCGGCACACTGGAGAATTTTCAGGTCTTCACGAAGTCTAATCCGATTGAAAATTTCGATTTTCAACAAGGAGCGGACGACGATCAACTGGCGGCCGCCTCCCGCTTGGCGGCTTTGACTGTTCGATATTGGAATGACCCAAGTCTCTTGAGTGTGGTGGAGCAAGCGACACGTGTCTGCCAGAACAATAATCGAACGATCGCCTACATGAAATTCAACGCTCTGTTCCTCTCAGAGCTCCTCGACAGACGCGATGTCCACACCGCGCTTCGTCGCGCGGAAGAACAGACGCTTCTCCTCGAGCCGCAACTCGGTCAAGAAATCAGGCGCAAAACACGCGAAGCTCTCGAGGAAACTCTGAACGAAGTCATCGAGGCGACTTTGACCTTTGGGCAGGCGTGTCCTTTGCCGAAGAGTTTTCCGTCATCAATCCACGCCTTGCTAAAGCATCCAGATGATTTTGAGAGTGCGATCCTTGCCACTCTACGTGCGGGTGGCGACAGTGCCGGACGGGCTTCGATGATCGGCGCATGGCTTGGAGCACATCTCGGGATCAACGCGATCCCAAAAGCATGGAGGGTCAGATTGAGCCAAGGCGACCGGATCTCGACGGCCACAGAAAAGCTCTTAGCAAGCAGAGAATGAGATCGAAAGATTAAACAATGACACCCGGTTTGAGATCACCTGCACCCTCCAACGAACGTCAATCTTGAACTTTTAGATCCTCTGCCAGCCTAGCGCCCGTAGCGCCCAAAAGAATATCCCTTGCTCGTCCGAAACCCCTTGACCGGTTTGACCGGTCCCTTGCCCTCCTCAAAGAGAGCAGTGTACACATAGTTGAAGCCATCCAGCTTCTGCCGGGGAATTTTCTGACCGACATACCTTTCAATATCCAACATCGCTTTCAATTCTTCAGCGATCACCAGGGTGAAAGCGTCTCCGACCTGTTCCGCTCGTCCGGTTCGCCCGATTCGATGGACGTAGTCTTCCGGATGCAATGGAATATCGTAATTGATCACGTGTGTGACACCAGCCACGTCAAGTCCACGCGCCGCTATATCGGTCGCTACCAGCACTTCATATTTGCCGGACTTGAATCCCTCGAGCGCGGTGATCCGATCTTTCTGGGTCCGGTCCGAATGAAGGACAGTGACCGAATGATTCAATCTCTTGAGTCGATCCAAAATGTTGTCGGCATTCTGCTTGGTCCGCGTAAAGACGAGGACACTTTTATACTCCGTCTCCTCAAGCAACGAAACGAGTAGATCAAACTTCTGCGCCGAAGCCACCGGATAAAAGGCGTGCGTCACCGTCTCGGCCACGGAGCTGCGTTCCCCGATGTCGACAATCTCGGGATCTTTTAGAACCCAGGAGCACAAACTCTCGATCTCTGGCGGAATCGTCGCCGAAAACAACAATGTCTGCCGGGATTTCGGACAGAGTTGGACGATCCGACGAACGTCCGGCAGAAATCCCATGTCCACCATTCGATCGACCTCGTCAAGAATCAGAATCTCGATCGAATTCAGCTTGAGCACGCCCTGCTCGTGCAGATCCAAAAGCCGGCCTGGCGTAGCAACGATCACGTCGATCCCAAAATTCAACAGGCTCTTTTGGCGATCGTAACCGACTCCACCGTAAAACACGCCAATCTCGATCTCCGTAAAACGCCCGTAATACTGAAAAGCCGTCTCAACCTGGATCGCCAGCTCCCGCGTCGGCTCCAGAACCAGACATCTCGGCGCACCGCGTTTCCGAAGAAGAGTCAATACCGGAAGCGCAAATGCTGCCGTCTTTCCCGTCCCGGTTTGTGCCGACCCGACGACATCTTTCCCTTGCAGAATTAATGGGATACATCTCTCTTGGATTGGTGTTGGCTCGTTGAAGCCGAGGGATTGCACGCCATGCACCACCGCTTCTTGCACCCCAAGGTCCTGAAAACTCATTTCGCCCTCGAATTAAGGGGCATTCCGTGAAATAAGCAAATCCCTTCGGGCCAGCCAGGAATTCTCAGTTGCGCGGAAACGTGATTTGCCGGAGTTGTCCGGACGACATAGAGAAGAAAAACGCCACCCTTTTTCCATCTATTCAAAACCAAACCAACCGTACCCTTTGGACCCGCTTTCAGAACTCTCGACAACCGCAGGCGCGCATCGGCGGGTCCTCTTCATTTGCACTGGGAATTTCTATCGCAGCCGTTTCGCAGAAGCCGTTTTCAACTACCATGCCGAGCGGCAGGGGATCGCTTGGACCGCTTTTTCACGCGGATTAGCGATCCACCTCGCAGAAGGCTACCTTTCCACGTACACCAGCGAGGCGCTTAGTATCCGGCAAATCGGACTTCGCCACACCGGCTCGGGACGGGTCCGGCTCTCAGAAGACGATCTCCTCAAATCAAACTATCGGATCGCTATGGACCGCTCTGAGCATTTCCTGATGATGCGGAATCAATTCCCGGCGTGGGCGGATCAGATTGACTATTGGGATGTCTCTGATCTCCCTTACCGCTCCTCCATCGACGCACTGCCGGAGATAGAACTCAAAGTCATGCAACTGCTGGAAAAGGTTTCATCATGAACGGCATTATGTCCGTCGATCTCCCTGGCGTCCCTAATATCCGCAGCGGAAAAGTTCGCGAGATTTTCGATCTTGGGGAAACTCTCCTCATCGTCGCCACGGATCGGATCTCTGCGTTCGATTGCATTCTCCCGGACCCTATCCCGGGAAAAGGCCAGGTTCTGACTCAGCTTTCGGCCTTCTGGTTCCAAAAGTTTCGCCAGCTTCAGAATCACTTCATCACCGCTGATATCAAGGAATTTCCGAAGAGTCTGGCATCTCACTCGGAGTTGCTCCGCGGCCGTTCAATGCTCGTCCGCAAGGCGATTCCGCTTCCAATTGAGTGCGTCGTTCGAGGCTACCTAGCTGGATCGGGCTGGAAGGAATACCAGGAATCCGGAACTGTTTGCGGCATCAATTTGCCCCGGAATCTCGAACAAGCCGCAAAGTTGCCTGAACCAATCTTTACGCCGGCAACAAAGGCGGATTCCGGTCATGATGAAAATATCTCGTGGAAAAGATGCTGCGAGATCCTCGGATCCGAAAGTGCGACCATGGTGCGGGATCTCAGTCTCGCCATCTACAGCGAGGGGAGCTTTCACGCAGCCAGCCGCGGCATCCTCGTCGCGGATACCAAGTTCGAGTTCGGAATCCACAACAACGAAATACTTTTGATCGACGAGTGCCTGACTCCGGACTCCTCACGTTTCTGGCCGGCCGACTCGTATAAGGTCGGTGTCAGCCCGCTCAGCTACGACAAACAATTCGTTCGCGACTACCTGGAAACCCTCGACTGGAATAAAACCCCTCCCGCGCCACGACTCCCGCCCGAAGTCATCGAGAAGACCGCGCGAAAATATCAGGAAGCCTTCACCTGCCTGGCCTGGTAGGTTGCCAGTCAGTTGTCAGTTGCCAGTTTTCGGTTGTCCGTTGGATGCTGACCTGATTGATCGATTGCTCCGATTTTGACGAGGTCTTCATTCATCACCGCGATCCTATTCCTTCCGCGGCTCGATGTCCTCCTGATCCGGGTCACGCCCACGCGTCCATCCGGGCGGATCGCTCGCCGGGAACGATTCTTCCCCGGCTTCCTCGACCTCAAATTCGGCTGGGTCGTTCTCGACAGGCCTCCCAGCCGGTTGACTCCCTTCGTCCAGTATTTTTGCGCTCATCCGAGAAACTTGGAACCACGAGACCACTTGGCAAGCACAACATTCAGAAATGACACACCTGCAAATCCGGCATTTCGGCATCTGATCGAATGCCTGGTGTCCTGTCCCCGAAACAGCAGGTAACCTGTTGTTTCGGGGACAAGACACTAAAGGCGAACAAAGCGAAAATAAAAATCCCGGAGCTTTGTGACCGTTGCAATCCTGGCAACCTGTGTGTTCTTTCAGACCCACACACGAAAAAGCCGACACTACCGCCTCCCCCTCCCTCCAATACTCCATCACCCCATCTCTCGCCGACAGTTCATCATGTCCTTCGAATTACTGAAGACCGATTCGTTATCGCGAGCTCGTCGGGGCCGGTTAGTAACCCAACACGGGATCGTCGAAACACCGATCTTCATGCCGGTTGGCACCCAGGGTACCGTCAAAGCGATGACACCGGATGAACTTTGTTCCGTCGGCGCTCAGATCATCCTCGGCAACACCTATCATCTTTTCTTGAGGCCGGGTCTGGAGGTGATCAAACATTTTGGCGGGCTTCATCGATTCATGAGCTGGAACCGCCCAATCCTGACCGACAGCGGCGGGTTCCAGGTTTTCTCGCTCGCCAAACTCCGCCGCATCGCAGAAGAAGGCGTCCACTTCAACAATCACATCGACGGGTCTCCCTGCTTTCTCAGTCCGGAAATATCCATGAAGATACAGGTAATTCTTGGTTCCGATGTGGCAATGGCGTTCGACGAGTGCCCGCCTTATCCCTGTGAATTGGAATATGCTGCTGCCAGTCTGGACCGCACATTGCGTTGGGCGCAGCGCTGCCGCACCTGGATCACCGGCCAGAGCAACGAAAAGCGTCCGCTCCTCTTCGGTATCGTTCAAGGAGCCACCTACCGCACGTTGCGCGAAAAGAGCGCTCGCGCGCTCACTGAAATGGACTTCGATGGATACGCGATCGGCGGCGTTAGCGTCGGCGAGCCCGAGTCCGAAATGATGCGCGCGATCGAATTCAGTGAACCATTTCTGCCCGCGGAGCGGCCACGCTACGCCATGGGCCTGGGGACGCCTGCGCAGATCGTGGAAATGGTCGCTCGAGGCATCGACATGTTTGACTGTGTACTCCCGACGCGACTCGCGCGGAACGGCACTGCATTCACCGAAATCGGAACTGTCAATTTGAAGAACAGCCCTTACCGGCTCGACGAACGCCCAATTGAAGAAGAGTGCGCCTGCAGCACGTGCCGGACATTCTCGCGCGGATACATCCGGCACCTGGTCAAAGCCGAAGAAATTCTCGGTCTTCGCCTGATCACCATCCACAACCTCCACTTCTACCTGAACCTCATGAATAGAATCAGAGCGTCGCTCGATGACGGTTCGTTCGCTTCGTTTCGGGGACGGTTTGTCGCCAACTATGTGCGGCACAGCATGGAAAATTTCCGATCATCTGCAGAATCGGTGTAATCTGTGGTTCAGTTTGCGCTCCTTACTCGTGTACGTTTCTTAGCAATGAAACGGATATTATCGCTTTTATTGCTACTTTTCGCCGTGACCCTCCGCGCGCAGGAACCCGGCTCGGACGGGAAAATCATGCTGACAGTCATCATGCGGCATGATCAGTCAAAGACGGTCGACGAAATCAATGAACACCTCGAAAAAACCGGGTTCCGGAAAAATTTCCCACCGCCGGACGTCGAGATTGTTTCCTACCACATCGTGATGGGCATCGGACACATCATCACCCTCCGTTTTCCGCCCGAGAAACTCCGCGAAGTCAATCTGGCATTCGAACATGGCGTTTGGGGAGCGTTCCGAACGGAGTTCTATCCGACCTACGATTACCTTAAGGCCTTTAACGATTTGAAACAGAAGGACACCGAGTCAGGCACCACAAATCCCGCCGCAAAAGAACCGGAAGTCGAGAAGCAACCGCCTGAATCGGCCACTCCCTCCCCCACAAAACGTCCACACAGAAAAAGCAGCCAATGAGAGCTCGTCTCATCCCGGCAAGCCACCGTCCTGCTTTGCCTGGTTTGTAATGCAAAGCGAGACGCTTGGCGCACGATGCCGCTAAAACTACTCCTTGACAAATGCGTGATCCCTCCCCACCTTCCTCCTCCCTGTGCCATCGGCGTTCTGCCGGGTCCAGGTAAGCCTAACTATGTCCAGCCAACTTCTTGAGGAAGCGTCCAAAATCATTCCCAACACCGCTCTCCTGGTCAATCTCGTGTCCAAGCGCGTGCGGCAATTGACCATGGGTCACCGCCCCCTTGTCGAAGTGGGGCCCCGCATGTCCAATGCCGACGTGGCATTGAAAGAGATTATCGACGGTAAACTCACCTTTGAGTTTCAACCGGAACCAGCCGCCAAAGTTTAGAGGGTCTTTTGCCCTCTCGCGGTAGTGACTTATGTCCGCCGAGATCGTCTCCAATCGCCGCGCGTTCCACAACTATCAAATTCTCGAAAAGATAGAGGCTGGCATCGAACTGCAGGGTACGGAGGTCAAATCCATCCGGGCCGGCTTTGCCAATCTCAACAACGCCTTTGCGCGAGTCGAGAATAACGAGGTTTACCTCTACGACGCCGATATTCAGCCTTACGCACGCGCCAGTCACACCCAGCACGAGCCTAAACGCCGCCGCAAACTCCTGCTGCACAAGTCAGAGATTGCTAAATTATTTTCCTCCAGCTCGGTTGAGGGCCAGACGCTCGTCGCTCTGCGGCTCTACTGGAAAAACAGCCGGGTGAAAGTCGAAATCGGCGTGGGAAAAGGAAAGTCGACCATCGACAAACGGCACGACCTCAAAGAGAAAGCCGTGAAAAGAGAAACCGATCGCGCAATGTCCGCCTTTAACCGCCGCCACGGATGACGGCGGAACCGTGTCGGCGTATCGGCGTTTAGGCATAACGGGGGTTGAGTTTGGTTACATTCCTGCCGCGGCTAAGCTCAGTGCGGCACGCGCTCTTTTGCGATGCTTTCGCCGACACGCCCAAACGCCGGTGTCCCCGACCCGCGACCGCCGCTATCTGCGGCTCGGAAACTTGGCCAGGATTTGGTCCACCGCCTCTTTCGCCAAAGCCTGAAGTTTCTCGCCCGACTGCTTTAGATCAACGTTAGTCTTCGCCCAACCACGCCACAGAAGCTCCTTCTTCTTCGGATCGATAAAATCGATGATCAAAGTCCCCTTGGATGCATCTCCTGGGTGATTCGGATCCTGAAATCGTGAAAGATCCGCTTGAGCCGCCTGGCCCGACGTCAACTGATAACCGAGATAATTGTCCAGAGTCGTCACACTCTCGTTTTCGGTCAGCACGATATGGAAGGCCACCAGTAGATCGGTTTGGCGGTTGGGGAAAAAGCGATATCCCTTCGCATTCAACGCCGTTAGAATGTCTTGGCTAATCAAACCGTGCCAATCAGGACCGCTCGCAACCGCTTCTGCGGCGGCATGGCTTTTGTCCGGCACAAATCGAAATGTTGAGCGGCGCGCAAAGTTAGCGTCCGGCGCCTGTTGACTGCCCGTTTCGAATTTCGTGACACAACCCGCAAACGACAGGCCTAACAAGATGCTGCACAAAGTGCCCACAAAAGATCGGAAATACATATAGCTCATACCAAAATAAAGATGCACCGCCGTCATCCCGGCCAGTGTTGCCGTCTCTTAAACCCAGATCCCACCGTGATTGTCAAGCGCGAGCTGACGCAGGCCGCACTGATCAAAGAAAGCCCCCAGTATCAATTTAGTCCGTGTAATCTGTGGTTAAAAATCTCCTGATACTAAGCAGCGAATCTCCAACCTACTTGACAACCGATTCGGTGGTCTGCTCCCCGACCGCGGCCGGAACCGAGCGACGCTGCAGGAAAGCAAACGCCGGGACCATGTAGAAAAACGTCGTTAGCAAACACCAGAAAACTCCGATTGCACAGACGATGCCAAGGCCGCTCAAAGCCGGATTCTGCGCCGGAATCAGCACCGCAAATCCCGAAAACGTCGTCAGTCCGCAGATCGAAAGCGGCTTCAGAACATTGGCTAGATTCTCTCTCAAATCCCCTGGGCGCCGGCTGACGACCAGAAACTGAATCCCGTAATCAACGCCGATCGCCAGGACCAGCGGAAACGCCAGCGTATTGAGCAAATTGATTGAGACATGAAACAGCTTCAGCGACGCCACCAAGCCCAGCATCGACAGCGTCAAGGCGGAGGCATGCACCAGCCAGAGCGAGAACTTTCGATAAACGATCCAAAGCAGCGCGAGAATCAGGAGCCCGACGATCGTCGTGAACTCCACTAGTTCCCCTTTTGCCCATGGGATTAAATCCCACAACGTGTAAGACCAGCCGGTAATCACCGCCTGAGGATCAGCGCTATGTATCAGCTCTCCGATCTTTCTCTGCTCCGATTGCGAGTGGATCGGATGAATTGGCTGCACGTAACCCGCCGCGATTCTCGGATTAGTCGCAAAATATCGGTCGATCAAAAACCACCAACTGGACTTGGGCGGAAATAGCTTGGACCAATCCGGCAGACCTTTCCCGGACTGTTCCGACTGAAGCCGGTCGAGCAGGTTAAATACGTTCTTGAACGAATCCACTTCGAATCCGTTTCGTTCGAGACTCTCGCGAACAACCGTCTTGATTTTATCAAAGTCCAACTTCTGCAAGGCCGCACGATTTTCTTCGATCCGTGCGGGTGAAAGCGCCAACGCCACCGGCGTACTGACCGATTTTAGAAGCCCATCTTTCTGAGCCTCCTCCAACCGTTGCGAAAGCCGCTCCCAGCGGTCATGGAAGTCCTCTTGATTCTTTGCGTTGACAAGGATCGTGACAGGGTCTGATTCCTGCCGCATCTGCTCAGAAAGCACCTGCAGCGCGATCGACGCTGGAATCTTCTTCGGTTGCAGAGAAACGGGGTTGGTGTCGAATTTAAGCGGAATAAATGGGGCGACCGCGATTAGCGCGCTGATGATCAGTAGGCCGATAGAGACGACCAACACCGGACGCGGCTCGCGAAACATGGCGTCGACAAACCTGGTTGTGCCAATCAAGATGAAGTCTGTTGTTTTTGGCGGCTTGGCGTGCCTGAAAAACATGAACAGAAAGAGGACCATGAACAAGCCCGCAAATGCCACGCCGAGTGCAACGAGGGTTCCTAACTGTCCGAAGCCGGAACTTTGGCTGAACTTCAGCACCAGGAAACCGATCGCCGTGGTGACGATCACGTAAAAGATCGCTGCACCAATATCCCGAACTGAAACAAACACCGCCTCCTCATGCGATTGGCCCGCCCGGCGCGCCTGCTGGTAACGTCCAAAAAGCAGAAGGCTGAAATCAACTCCGACACCCGCCAGAATGGAGAAAAATCCGATCGCCACGACGTTCAGTTCGTGGAAGATCAACATCCCCAGCGCGAGTGCAACCAGAGCCGACAAGCAGAGGATCAAAACGATGCCGATCAGCGGAAGAAACCGGCGAAACGCCACGTAGAATAGTCCGCTGACAATACCGATCGAGAGGACCGCGCTGAGCGATATGTCTCTCTCCATGCTATGCGAAATCTGCGCCACGAAGGCCGTGCGTCCGGTGACATACACCTTGGGCTTGTACCCGCTCCATTCGCTCAACATCCTGTCCGTGAACTGGTGCACCTTCTCCATGACAGCCTGGCATGATCGAGCATCCAGGCCCGGCTGGTTCGTAATAATGAGCGCTATCTCGAAAAGGCCGTCCTTGGAAGCCAGGGCGCTTCCTTGATCCATGGAGGAACTGGAGCCGAACGGTTTCATTGCCCTGGCGAACAGACCGAGCGGATCGAGCGTGGCCTCCAGCTGCGTCCGGATGGAATCGCCCGTGATCGTGTCCCGGATGCGCGTCAACCGTTCATCAATGGTCGCCGGCTCGAGCTGCGCCATCGCGTCGTTGAATTCGTCCCGGGGCAAATTCAGTAAAAGCGCCGGGACAATGCCCTGAATTTCGTTGAGGCCCTCCTGCGACTCTAGAGGAATTCGGTCGAATGTCCGAAGGACCCAAGGCTGCTTTCCGAGCTCCTCGATGAAATGCGTCTTGAACACATCCACGTCATCCGCGTGACCGCTCTCCCCTAAAAACCCGAACACCAATTGCCGCGCCTGGGCGAACTCGCTATTGAACTCTTTCAGCCCGACCACCGACTCGAACTTGGAAGGCAACAAGTCCAGCACTTCCGAGTCGAAGTTCTGTCGCTTGATTACGACGAAGATCGAAAGAGCCGCGATCGCCAGCGCCGTCACCACGAGCGTCTTGGTTCGATGCGCGATGATGTGGGCTAAAAACTCTGTGATCTTCGCCGCAAAGAGCGACACTCCAGACCTTGAGGGCGATTTCATTCAGTAGACAAATTCGTTGGCCGGCAAAAGTGGAGATTCAATTACGTTATACCGCTGCCCGTTGCAAGTCGGTGCAGACGTCCACTCTTCGAAACAAGCAGTGCCAGTCCAGGAAGGCAGACTATAAAGCAACCGCTTTATCGAGCATTCCGCGATTCCATCCAAAGCTCGATTTCTCATCGCCGAAACGCAAAACCCCATCTGAGCTTCAATGCTCGCTGACGCTGACACTGGCACTGACAACTTCTCCCAGCACCCGCTCGACCGCGGCCAGCGCCTCTTCCACCGTCACCGCCTTCATACATCGAAAATCCAAAGGGCATTCCCGGAGAAAACATGGGCTGCATTCTACGTGATGGCGCAGCACCGCGTGGCCTTGTCCCATCGGCCCCGTCAGCTGCGGTTCAGTCGAACCGAAGATTGCCACTGTCGGCACCCCCAGAAACGCCGCCAAATGCATCGTCCCGGTATCATTGGTCAACAAAAGCCTGCACCGCCGCAGTTGCTCCGCCAATTCCAACAGAGACGTGCGACCGGTCAGATCCGTTGCGCTGGCTTCCAGCCGCTTCATGATTTCGGCGCCCAGCGGCTTTTCGTTCGCCGTACCAAAAATCAGCCAATGCAGTCCCCGCCGTTCGGATAGCTGCTTGGCGGCCGATCCAAACCCTGTCCAGCGCTTCGCCGGGCCGTACTCTGCGCCCGGACAGAGACCCACCAGCCTGGGTTCTGCCGGCCGCTGGTTCACCTGCTCCAGTGCTTCGTGCAGATTCGCTCCGATTCGATCCATGATCCGGAGGTAACGACCTGCCTGATGTTGCAATGGAGCCGGAAACGGCGGTTCAGGAATGAATTGGTTCAGGAAAAAATTGCGCCACGGTCGAGCGTACCCGACCCGGCGCGGAATCCCCGCCAACCACAATTCAATGGCACTTCTGACGGAATTGGGAAACAGAATTGCCACGTCGAAATTGCCTCGGATCTTCGCTGCTACCCCGAAAACAGAGTCGCCCCGGTCGATTGTGATCACTTCGTCGACCTCCGGAACGAAGCGCCAAAAATCCGCCAGCTTCGTTCGGGTTAGTACCGTGAGTCGAACATCAGGTCTTCCCCGTTTGAGACGTCGCACCGCCGGCGCGCTCATCACCGCGTCGCCCAGCCAGTTGCTGGATCGCACCAGGATACGAAACGGCGTCAGGCGGCCGGTATTCTTCGGCACATAGACGCCTCTTTTGTACTCGCGGAGCAGGAATTTTGGTGAGGGAGTCTTCCACCTTTGATGGACCCAGAACCAATCGCTCGGCCGTCGGATGATCAATAGCTCCAGCGCTCGATTAATTCGGTGGGTTAACTCCTCGATTGACGCGCCTCGCTTGGGGACGAACTCGCCGACTTCCAAACGCCATTTCCCGGGACCAACCGTAAAAATGGCCACCGGAAGAAGTTCTGCGCCGGTCTTCGCCGCGAGAATGGCCGGCAAAGGGGTCGTGGAAGCTAGACGATTGAAAAACGGCGTCCATACACCCTTATCGCCGGCATGCTGGTCTATCAGGATCGCCAACATTCCGCCTCCTTTCAGCACGCTCGTGCTTTGGGCAAGTCCATGCGTACGCTCGATCATCTCTAACCCGGTATTGCCTCGCGCACGGCGGATATGCGCGTCTATAAATCGATTTGGCAACGCACGGTAGATGACACCATGCCGGCCAGGACGAACCAACACAGCGCAAAAGATGAAAAGCTCCCAATTTCCAATGTGATTGATCGTCCAGAGAACGCTCTTGGCCCCGTTAATTCGTTCTGTTGCCCGCTCGAAGTTTGAGACGTCCAGATGCTTCCGGACTTCTTCCCAGGGTTTCTCCACCAGGACAAAAGAACACAGGAGATTCGCCATCAGATCCATGAAATGGCGCCTGGCGCAATGCTTCACCTCTTCCTCGGACCAATCGGGAAAAGCTATTTTGATGTTCGCCACCGCCAGGCGACGGTAACCACCGAGCAACTTGTACCCGACCCAGCCAAAGAATCGCCCCAGACCAAACACCCAGGCCAACGGTAAACATCCAAGGAACCATCCCACCCCGCGATAGACAAGGTAGACGACGTAGTCGAGGACATCCGCAGTCTTCAGCCGAGTATTGCTCATTCCTGTATTAAGCTAACCTCTAGCCGCGTGGAACACTCAACTCAAGACAACAGCGTTCGCCTTCGGCGTTCGGCGTTCGGCGTTCAAAAAGAAGTAAACGCGATAACCGTCGTCTCGGTTCGCCCAATTATGAAGAAGCAAGTGAGACCCTTCACTTACTGCGCCGCCGAACGCCGATCAGCCTCGCGGGTGAAACTGCTTATGAATGGACTTCAGGCGACTCTGCTCCACGTGCGTGTAGATCTGGGTCGTCCCAATATCCGCGTGTCCCAGTAGTTCCTGGATGATCCGGAGATCAGCCCCGTTCGCCAAAAGGTGGGTTGCGAACGAATGCCGCAAAAGATGCGGATACACGTTGATTTCGAATCCGGCTGTTGCCGCAATCTCTTTTAAGATTTGCCAGATCCGTTGGGTCGTGAGTTTTTTTCCATGCCTGGACAGAAACACTTCATTCCCGGTCTTGCGCGCAACCAAACCGATACGTTCCTGCGTCAAATACCGGTCGATCGCGTCACAGGCAATCCGTCCGACCGGCACCAACCTCGTTTTTGAACCTTTGCCAATGACCCGGATAAGCCGTTCCTGGAGATTCAAATTCTCGAGGCGTGCACCAGCCAGCTCGCTGATGCGCAGTCCAGATGCATAAAACAATTCCAGAATTGCCCGGTCTCGCAGTGGGAACGGCCGACCCTGAAGATTGATTTCCAACAGATGATTCACCTGCACCTCGTTCATCGTTTCCGGCAAAAACCGCGTCAGGCGCGGTAACGGAAGCAGCTCGGCCGGATCCCGGTCGGTCATCAGACGCATCTTCAAAAACCGGAAGAAAATCTTGAGCGCAACGACAACGAGCTTCATCGACCCAGGAGCGAGCCCTCGCTCCTTCTCTGTCGCGAGGTACTCGGCCAATGCAGCCAGTTCGATCTCGCTCGGCGAAAAAAGCCGTTTAACATTTTGCGCCCAATCTGCAAATCTTTCGAGGGATCGCCTCGTCGACAGTTGATAATTCTCCGATAGCCCCCGCTCAGTGGCGAGGTAAAGGATAAAACAATCGATGGCCCCCGCAAAGTCGACGTCCACTCGACGCAGAATTTAGTATCCTGTCCCCGAAATAGCATGCGTTTTATCGCGCAATGTCACCAAGGCTTCCGGCCTGTAGTTTCCTCGCACCGAGCGATACTTTCGAGACGGTCCAAAGTCCTTCCCATGACCAGTCACGTGAACATTGTGCTACAGCCCCGCTTCCTTTGGGAACCTCCTTCTTGAAAAAACGGCTTGCGATCTGGCAACTCCATGGCAGCATTTTACCCCGTTCGTTACCCGCGGGCATAGCTTAATGGTAAAGCTCCAGCCTTCCAAGCTGGCTATGCGAGTTCGATTCTCGTTGCCCGCTCCAAGTTCCAAACGCTCAAGGACTTACATCACGCTTGAGCCGCACCAGAAAGTTGAGTCAGAACATTTTGTCAGAACAAGTTCAAGATAGTCTGTCATTGTTCGCTTTTGTGTCGCGTGAAATGTACGGGCAACCCGCCCTCAGCAATATGGAAAATTCCCTCTATTGTCCGGCGATCGCATTTCGGGTTGTTTAGCACACCCTGTTTGACGCGATATGAATTCACAATCTCCGACGCGAAACTGTCACGCGTGGGCGGCAACGAAAGTACGCGCGCCATACCGTACCGATCCAAGACGAATGTTCGGGTCGGTGATTTTGCCAACGGGGCGCCTTCCAGAAAATCGTAAAGAAAGGTCTGAATCCGATTATCGGCTGGGCACAGATAATTCCGCAGAAGACGGTCTATTTCGCGCTGATGAGCTACTAACGCCGAGATCTGTTCGAACTGGGAATCGTTGCCTAATTCATAGGTCGGGCAACCCAGGGTAGCCAATTTCAAATTGATATATTGAATTAGCTTCGGGCTCGGTACGGTTGACTGTTCTGCCATCGCTAGATGCCCCAGATTGAAGTTTAAATTTAAAGAAAATGTCCGTCCTTGGGCAGTGGCTTGTTGAGAAATCTCGCATCCGTCCAAGTTGCCCGGTTGTCAACTTTAGCAGGCCCGATGCTCACGAAATCGATGCTTGCGACTTTGACTGTCAGCGAAGCAAAACAGTATCACCATTCCTTCCCGAGTGGCAATTCCAATGAATAACGGAAAACGGTTCTTGCTTCGCTTCAAGGAAAAGGGCGGCACATTTTATCTTTCCTGGGACGCTTCTCCTATCACGCCACGGTGGGTGGAGAAGGAGAATGCTTGATACATCTTTACGTCAAATCAGAGTGCGATTTCGAATGGAGAGTGCCCCAATAGACCCCCATTTGTCTGAAATCGCAGAGCGCTTTTGGGTTTACCAGATTGTCGATGAGCGCACGGATAGCCCGGATAGGGTATTACCCAGGTATTCCGTTCCTCCTCCAACACCGGGATTGTGGGACCGCGCGTCTTCCTGGACGACACGCCCGAGGACCATCGAGTCGTTCAGGCTCCGCTGGCTGGTGTCATGATCTATCCGCTCGCGGAATATGACGGGAAGATGAAGACAATAGACTGGTCGGATATACCGCAACTGCCGCCTCCACCCCCTTAGCGAAGAAGAGACGCAGTGGGTCGTTCCTGAGAAATTCGCGGACCAACTGCCCATCGCGCTGAGCGATGCCCCGCCGTTGCCCGGCGAGGAAGCGCGCTACGCGCAAGTGTTGGCAGTTGTAGAGGCCGCTAAGACCGACCCGAAGGTCAAGGCTGCCTTCACGGCGGGCACGAAGGAGTCGGACGAACTCGTGGTGAAACCTCTCTTCCAGTTCCGCAACTGCGGTCAGCAGTTACCTCACTATTGGAGCACGATCTCGAAGAATCCGCCTTCGGCACGGACTGCTATACGCGCACCGCCGTCGCCAAGTCCGACATCCTGGTCAACGCGCCCAACGAGACCAAATACTATGATCAGGACCTCGACTCACCCGGCGCGCCTCAACAGTGCCAATCGTTATACCGTCACTTTCCCGAAGGACGGCACGCCGCCGGTCTATGGCTTCTGGTCGCTCTCTATTTACAATGAGCACCACTTCTTCGTTGCCAATGTGATCAACCGTTTCTCCGTCGGCACGAAGAACAAGGACCTGAAGTACAACACCGACGGTTCGCTCACGATCTACGTACAGGCCGAAGAGCCGAACGATGCGGTCCAGCGCGCCAACTGGATGCCCGCGCCCCAGGGCGACTTTTCCCTCTACGTGCGCGCCTACTGGCCGAAGGCGGCGGTTACCGACGACACCTGAACTCCGCCCGCAGTCGAAAAGCGCAATGATTGCATGAGCACTCGCGAACAGGTTCTTGATCTAAAAGAACGCCTCTTGCGTTCGATCGGAGCACGCTGTCGGAATTTCACTTCCGGTCGTTCGTCGGCTCGCGCCGCCGTCGGTATTCGTCAATGCCGAGAACCGGCGGCAACGAGCGCCTGTCGACTGGATTTACCTGTGGCAGACGGGCGCTTTCGGAGCCGTCGATGTTCAACCAGGGCAGCTACTATCCTCCCGCCGAGGCGGCTGCCTACGGCCCCGATTCAATGCATGAACCAATGTGGATCGACACGTCATTTGACTTCAGGACTGACGCGTCAGGGAAGGACCCTGATACGCACAGTCCGACACTTAGACAATACCACAAGCTCCTCTGGAGCAAACCACTGCCGAGCGGTCGGCCCTTTTACCTAAGTGACGCGACGCCTCGCGTCTACCTCCATCACCACTCCGAGCTAGGCGAGTTCTTCTTGTCCAGCGACTCGGTCATCGCCACATTCACGAGGTGGAAATCGCTTAGGCACATCGTAGAGCTATTCCCGGTGGAAGCAAACGAAGCCTTCCGCCGGGTCGGCTACACTATCGGCGCCATGATCGTTTTCCCAGGAAATCGAATTGACGGAAAGCAAACTATTAATGGCGCTCGCGGATTCAACAGGAGGATTGCAGACCGATTCGATCTCACGCTCGAGTGTGTTCGCCGGCACTACTTGGGCCAAAGCAGTCCACTGGGTGAGACGTTGTCGAGGTATCGAGAGTTCTTCGCTTTGTTCGAGAGCTTTCGAGGATACGTCGACTTCTTCATCTTGTATGATTTAGTCACCGGGGATTGCTCCGCGGTGAAATTCTTTATGCCATTCGACGACTTCAGTACCCCATCCGTGCCAATGGATCGCCACGCTTACGAGGATTACCGACGCCTCAGCATCGAGTTCGTCGAAGCTCGCAATCGCAGAATTGACCGATTCTGCGCTCGCTGACTTGCGAGCAGACACGTGACGCAGCAGCCAACCTGAAACGCAAGACGGAAGCCATGAAGCTGTCTACTCTACGCTAAGAAAAGGCGAACCCCTCCCCGCCTTTTTTAGGCGCTGCTGTCGATTTCAGTTAAATCGTAGACTGAAAACCGCAGAGTTCCCTCGGCGTCTACGATTTAATTGAAAAGGGTTTTTTCAGTTAAATCGTGGACTTTTCATTTAATTCGTAGACCATTTGTGGCCCAAATTTAGTCGCAGATTTAAATGAAAATCATCGTCCTGACCAAGCCGAGTCGGCTTGGAGATTGCCGGGCCCAAACGATCTCATCAGGCTGCTCGCCGACGATTCCCAAGTTTTCAGACCGTGTGTCACTCTTCGTTGAGGAGAGTGCAAACGGTCTACGATTTAACTGAAATCGACAACTGCTACGCCGGTTGCAGGCCATTCGAGTCGGTACCTTGAAAATCGCAGACCAAGACTCCAAGCGCCTGCTGACTCAAATCCCACCCGAGCTCAATACGCTGCTGGGTCAGCTCGGTCTGCTTCCGCTATTCTCCCAACCGCCCGCCTGGGCTAAAGCGTAGCCCGAAAAAATCAGCCAGGGGATCCTCTTACGAGGAGAATTCTTCGGAGACTAAAGGAAGCACGGCTTAAGGCGTCCCCGGCTGATTGGGATGCCGGATCTGAGACATCAAAAATGTATTGGAATTTTCGGCCGTCTGGCGTGGTGAGATTGTACTGAAACAGCTCAATAGCCGATGCGTAGACTACCAGCACGAAGCCGATCAGGACCGCTACGAACAGACAACGCATAGTAAAGGAATTGCCCGCTAACAACCGTGCTCTGCGAGCAGCGGCACATCCACGCTTGGTACGAGTGGTGGACAATCGGCCCGGAGCTGTCGATAAAAACCCTCTAGCAAAGTGTCGCGCACAAAAACCAATACAAGGGGAAATCCGTCGACGGAGCCACACTAGTTCCGGGGCGGAATTAGGCACCGCACTTAGAATGGGTGTGTCCGCAGCACCGCCTCCGTTTCGTGCAACTCTCAGGTGCAACCAGGCTGACGCAGGAGACCTCCATTAAGGTCTACCCAAACCAGTGAAATCGCTTCCAGAACATATCCCACGGCTCCTTTGGGTGCCGGCACACAAAAATGTCCGGGTGATCCCCGATGGCGTTGTTCTCGATCCCGTAGGGAATCGTAAAGTGGCCGGCCAGCTCACAGGACGCAAAGACCGTCTCGAGGTCGGCGCGCAGAAAACCTGCGGCGATAACGGTCCTCGGCGGCGGATTGCCGTACCCGCGCAGCCAATGCGAATTTGAGCCGCTGATCACTTCCGGAAGTCCGTGGCCGCGGCCGTAGAGATTGATCGCGGCGGCTTCACCGGCATCGCCGGCCAGAACGCCGACGGGGGCGTCATCCGCTTGCAGCGAATCGCGAACGCGAATCACTGCATCCGTCATTTCGCGCCAGCCGAATTCCTCATTGAGATTTTGGTTCGTCGCGTCAGCGATTTTCCACCAGCGTGAACCGGGCGGTGCCAGCGGCATAACCAGGACGGCTGTCGCAAGACCGCTGACCACCATGCTTCTCCGAGCCGCCCTGCGTATGGTGACAGCAGTCGCTGGGGACAAACCTTCCAACCATTGCTCGCCCCAAACAACGCCGACGGCAAGCAGCATGGGGTAAGCCGGCGCGAGATAGTAGGGTCTGCCTCGGGCAAAGAGCAGGATTAGCAGCGGGATCAAATACATCCAGCCGAGCATACGGTAACGCTTTCCCCCTGGTTTGAAGAAGAGAAAATACAGCCCAGCGATCCATATTGGCACCGTTACCGGATTCGTCACCGCCCAGAATTGCGCGAGCAGGAACCCGTCTGCGCGGCCAAGCCGGACGTCGCGGGCATGGATGAACCTGAGGAAATCCAGCGTTATGAAATCGTGTCGGAGTTGCCAGATGAGGTTGGGAAGGAAGATCAGGAACGCAAAGGCAGCACCGCACCACAACCACTTGCTGAGAAGCGAGCGGGGTCTATCCAGAACAATGCCGCAAACGATGCCCGCTACCAGGAACGCCATCGTGAACTTGGTCATCATGCCGAAGCCAATGACGCATCCCAACGCCAGCCACCAGCGCTGATCTCCGGACTTCAGCAGGCGAATGGTCACCCAGGCCGCCAGCACCCAGCACAGATAGTCGAAGGAAACATATTGGAACAAATACCCGGAACTCACAGCGGGTCCCGCGATCGCCGCCGCCCACGCGGCTACCAGTTGCGCGGGTCGTTTTCCGCCGACTTCGCGAGCCATCAAACCGGTCAGCACCATGGCGATTCCGACCGCCAACGCGGCGAACAAGCGCAGACCAATCATCGACGCGCCAAAAAGCGTCATCGACACTCGCGCGAGGAAGGGAGTAATCGGCGGGTATACCACGTACCCCCAGCTGAGGAACCGAGCGTCGTCGATCGTGGCCAGCTCGTCGCGGTGGAATCCGTATTGGCCGTTGGTCGCGGTGTGCAGCGCGACCAACGCCATTGCAGATAGAACGAGCACGCCAGTATCCGTGGCGATGATCCTCCGGCAGATGGCGGATAGCCGCATAAACATCGCAATCACTATAGCTGAATAGGGGGATACCGCACACAATCCAGCGTGGCTCTTGCTTTCGCCAAATCGCCTGGCGCAGCGCGAGCGACGTGTGCAGTATTGATGGATCTTCAAATGAGAGGAAGTAGCCCGCGATCGCGCGGCTATAATCGTCAATCACGGTTGTGAGCCAGGGCTTTGCATTCCGGCCATCTGGTCGAACCAGTAAGATGTCGAGCGGCGTGTGGTCAGCCTGCCAGATCGAGTTTGGACGTTCCGCTTCGCGCCGGTGAACCAGCTCGAACGTGTTGCTGTATGCTTTGGTCCCTTCGTGTGCCAGCGTCACTAAATCGGCAGGTAGACTCCGGACGATGTTGAAGACGGTGCCGTAGCTCGGTGCCTGTTCTCCGCGGTCTCGGGCGAGTTTAACGATCTGACGATAGAGCGTGGCAATTGGAAGCGGCGGCTTCTGTAAACGCCCTAAGGGCCCACGTCGGAAGTCGACAAGGGTTCGTCGCTCTTTTAACCAGTACTCCAGACCGGGTTGGTGAAAGGACTCGGCCGGCGATTGGGGGTTGAATGGTGTTTGCATAGCACAGCCAATAGGAACCCCGAATGTTGTTGGGTCGAATCCCTTCCGGAGCCAAGCTCCAACCGAATCCTGGGAAGAGCCCTCACTCGCACAACCCGCCATTCGCTACG
>DATHPZ010000107.1:0-31139 GCA_035483355.1 Chthoniobacterales bacterium
CGATGATGTTTTTGGGAGCGTAATCACCACCCATCGCGTCTAGGGCAATCCTCATAGCTCATTGAATCCGGCGTCCTGCCGAAGATTCTCGTAGGATGGCTGCTTAACGCAATTGGAGGTCTCGATCAACAGGAAAACGCGCTTTCGAATCGCCGAGGGGGCGTGGTGAAAGATTAGGCGACCTCGATCGTCAGGATTTGTCGTCCGCGGTAATAGCCGCAGGATGGACAAGCCGTATGGCCGCGCACCCGGCTGCCGCACTGCGGACATTTAGTCAGTTGAGGTGCGTGCCAGCGGTTCGCGGCCTTTCGGGTGCGCAAACGCATTTTGGATGTTCTTCTCTTCGGTACTCCCATTCTAACTCACTTCCTTCGGTTCAAATTCAAATGGTCGAGCGCATCCCAGGCATTCGGCGCGTTTGGATTGTCCGCGACGTCCAGGTATTTCAGCCGCGGCCCGACGCACTTCGTCTTCCGGTCCCAATCGCAATGCGGATGAACAGGAAGAGCGAGGAGAATATCCTCTCGAATCCATGGCGTCAAGTCGACCAATTCGGGCCCTGCGAGCTCGACTTGAGCCGCAAAGTCTCGAACGCGAATCGGAAAGACGAATCGCTTGAGGCAACTGACGCACTCCAGTCCGACATCCACCCCGATTTTTCCCGTTACAAAGAGACCGGACCCCGATACTCCGATATCGAGCGAGTATTCGACAGGCCCCAATGGCCGAATTTGGTTTTCCTCCAGCTCCAGAATGTCGGTTTTTTCTTTGCCTTCGAGGTGAATGCCTTCCGCAGGAATCTGCTTCAGATGTACTTTCATGATTGTTACCTCCTCCCCTGACATGCTCTCCGTGAGGCCGAGGATCACCGTTGACGGCTCGTAGGAGGCCTCCCCTGACCTTTGCCGCTCGTCGCCGGTCTGGCAGGGCGAGGCTCCTTCCGAGCCGGAGGCAACGTTAAAACCTTCGGCTACGGACAGGATGATCCGTGTACTAGCTGAGAAACTTCTTCGCCAGCGCCCGGACAACGCAGTCTGGCACAAACGATTGAACGTTGCCACCTAATCGAGCGATTTCTTTCACGATCCTTGAACTGATGTAGGTGAATTCTTCCTTGGGCATCATAAAAATAGTCTCTACCGTCGGCTCCATCTTCCGATTCATCAAAGCCATCTGAAATTCAAATTCGAAATCCGAGATGGCTCGAAGCCCGCGAACAATCGCCACAACCTTTTCCTGCTTCGCGAAATCGACCAACAACCCATTCAACCTGACGACACGCAGCTTCGGAATGTGCTCACATGTTTGCTGAAGCAGCGCGATCCTTTCTTCGATCGAAAAGAGCGTCGACTTGTGTTTTTGATCATTGAACGCCACCGCCACGATCAGTTCGTCGAACAACGTGCCGGCCCTCTGGATGACATCCAGGTGCCCGTTCGTCACCGGATCAAAGCTCCCTGGATAGATGGCGACACGCATTGGCGGACTCGATTTGAGCTTTTATTCCCACTCGATCGTACTCGGCGGTTTACTGGAAATATCGTAGCATACTCTGTTGACGCCATTTACCTCGTTAATGATTCGCGTAGAGATTCGGGCAAGGATTTCGTAAGGAATTCGGACCCAGTCTGCGGTCATCCCGTCCTGGCTTTCGACAATGCGCAGTGCGACGCTGTTTTCGTAGGTTCGCTGATCCCCCATCACGCCAACCGATCGTACCGGCAAAAGTACGGCGAAAGATTGCCAGACTTTGTAGTACCAGTCTGTAACCTTCATTTCGCTCACCACGATTTCGTCCGCCTGCCGAAGGATCTCCAGTCGTTCTTCCGTGATGTCACCAAGAATACGAACTGCCAGGCCAGGCCCCGGGAAAGGTTGGCGAAATACGATTTCGCGTGGGAGCTCCAGTTCCAGACCAACTTGTCGAACTTCGTCCTTGAAGAGTTGCCGGAGAGGTTCAAGGAGCTCAAAATCCATTTTTTCCGGCAACCCACCCACGTTGTGGTGGCTCTTGATGAGAGCCGCCGGATTCCCTGAAATGGAAATGCTCTCAATCACATCCGGATACAACGTTCCTTGAGCGAGAAAACGGTAGTGGCTTTCACCCGCTTCTTCCGCTTTCAAATCCTTCGTGGCATGCTCGAAGACACGGATAAACTCGCCCCCGATCAGCTTGCGCTTCTTTTCGGGATCCGTGACACCACGGAGCAGTTGGAGGAAACTTTGCGTGGCGTCGACGTACTTCAGACGGATATGGAAATGGCCCCGGAAGATTCTCTGAACCGTCTCGGGCTCGCGCGAACGGAGGAGACCATTGTTAACGAAAATGCAGGTTAGCTGGTCGCCAATCGCCCGATGAATGAGGGCCGCCGCGACTGAAGAATCGACGCCTCCCGAGAGGCCGAGCACAACTTTGTCATCCCGAACTTTTCTGCGAATTTCGCGGCAGGTCTGCTCAATAAAGGAACCCATTGTCCAATCGGGCGAACAACCGCAGGCCCTGTAGAGAAAATTTTCGAGAACGTCTTTGCCCAAAGGCGTGTGTGCGACCTCCGGGTGAAACTGGAGTCCGAACAATGATTTGCCGTGATGTTGAATCGCCGCGTAGGCCGAGTTCTCGGTGGTTCCGATCGCTTCAAATCCATTTGGGATCTGGGTAATTTTATCACCGTGGCTGTTCCAGACCTGCAGCTTGGATGGCAACCCGTCGAACAGCGGACTGGTTCCCACTACGTTCAACGTGCCCGCACCATATTCCCGGTGATCGGAAAATTCGACGGCGCCCCCTAAGTGATACGCCATGAGTTGCGTCCCGTAACAAATGCCGAGAACCGGGATGCCCATTGCGAAGATTTCAGGATCGATCTGCGGCGCGTTGGTGGAATAGACACTGGCCGGGCCGCCCGACAAGATAATCCCCCGCGCACCAGTCTCGCGGATCTCATCTGGCCCGACACCGAAACGCAAAATCTCGGAATAGACCCGACTCTCGCGAATCCGTCGCGCGATCACCTGCGTGTACTGCGACCCGAAATCCAGGATGACGACCTTCGAACCACGAAACGCTTCGTCGCTGCTCATTTGGAAGGAGTTCTCAGTGCCAGAGGAAGTTGTCAGCTGTCGGTTGCCAGTTGCCGGTGGGAAGAGGGTAATGGCTGGAAGTTCGTATTTCAAACTTTGAAGTGTCGTCGATGACTCTTTCATTGCCTCTGGGAACTGACAACTGACAACTTCTTCTGACACTGGTAACTTCCTGGGTGCTCGAGAGACGTCGATCCAAGATTATTCCTGCATCTCTCCTCCTTGAGGCCTATTGCACGGGGGTATTTCCGATGGCGATGGAGAACGGAGAGATCGCCTGGTTCTCGCCTGATCCGCGCGGAATCATTCTGCTTGACGCGTTTCACATTCCGCATGGCCTCAAACGCACCCTGAAGAAGGGAGAGTTCCAGATTCGCCTGAACACTTCATTCGAGGAGGTTATAAGAGCCTGTGGCAAACGGACAGAGACCTGGATCAGTGAAAATATCGTTGAGAGCTACATCAATCTACACAGGCTCGGATTCGCTCATTCGGTCGAAGCATGGCTGGATGGCGAATTGGCAGGCGGCCTGTACGGTGTAAGTGTTTATGGCGCCTTTTTTGGGGAATCGATGTTCCACAGGGTGACGGACGCCTCAAAGGTCGCACTTGTGGGATTGGTGAATCGCCTGAACGAGAGAGGATACCGTTTGCTCGATACACAATATGTTACCAGTCACCTGACGAAATTCGGAGCTGTCGAAATATCGCGTTCGAAGTATATCCGCCTGCTTAAACAGGCCCTTGCGCTGGATTGTAAGTTTGTTTGAATGGAACGCAGGCGAAAGCAACTGTGTCAGCTCTGTTCAGTGCGGGCAAAGACCGGAACAATCGCTCATGCATGGCCATCATTTCAATTCATGACCTCCGCGTGGTCCGGGGCGGAACAGAAATCCTCACAGGTATTCAATGGGAGGTTGCGGCGAAAGAAAACTGGGTGATTCTCGGAGCGAACGGATCCGGTAAAACGAGTCTGCTCAGTTGCGTGACCGGTTATCTGACACCCTCTGCTGGAACGGTCGAAGTTCTAGGGAAGGTGTACGGGAAGTCGGATTGGCGCGAGCTTCGAAAGGAAGTCGGCCTGGTCAGTTCCGGGATTCGTCACTTGATCGAAGATCAGCAGACAGCGCTGGATGTCGTCGCCAGCGGGCGCAACGCGGAGTTGAACCTGTGGCACCCGGCGCAAGGCACGTTGCGTCGGGAGGCGCGCAAGAGCCTGCGTCAAGTGGAGTGCGCGAATCTTGGCGATCGGCCTTGGGCATTTCTTTCCCAAGGAGAACGACAACGCGTGTTGATTGGTCGGGCCTTAATGGCCAGGTATCGCATTTTGATTCTCGATGAACCGTGTGCCGGACTCGATCCCGTGGCGCGCGAGCGGTTTTTACAATTTTTAAGCCGGCTCGCTTCGTCGGACAAAACGCCCAATCTCGTTTTTGTGACACACCATGTGGAAGAGATTTTGCCCTGTTTCGACAAGGCATTGGTATTGAAGGGCGGCGAGATTTGGTCACAAGGGGCAATTGGGAAGGTGATTACTTCGCCCACCATGAGCGAGGCGTTTGGCTGTAAGATCGTCGTTCGAAACAGAAAAGGCAGGTTTCAACTGCGCTTCATCCTATGAAGAGCATCGGCCGTTGGCACGAGAGCGGTTATTATTCGTTAACCTCATCGATTGAGGTAATCTTCCAAGCGCCGTGATTTATCGGGACAACCCGAAGCCGCAACACCGATCGGCCTTGGGCGACCTTTGATCCCTGCGTCTGGCTCCACCGGACCGGTTGCTCGATGACAAAAAAACCGCCGTTTACCGGACCGGTCGCAACGGCAGGCCCGGCTACCTCGGACTTGATCTGACGATCGCGATGATGCCTTCGGGAGGCGGCCTCCACGCCGGCCAGACTCAGATCTCCCTCCTGATAGAAGTGCACCGAGTCCGCAAAGAATCGATGCTGTTCTGCGACATTGTCGGTTTGGTTTGCGCGAACGAAATCGGAGGCGAATCGTTGAAGATTCTCGGAGAGATCCCGCGAGCCTGAATCGTGATTGTCCTTCGTCTGGCCAGTGGAAGAATCGGCTTTGCCTCCATTCGGCGAAGAACCATTCCTGCTGATACTTTCCCGGGCGGACGTGTTACCGGGGGAGCCGATTCCCGCACTTTTCACGAATCGAACCGACACTGATTTATTCCTCGAGATCGAGTCTTTCCGACGGTTAGGAGCGGGCATTCTGTCTTCTGCGTCGGTAGATTGTCGTGGCGTGGCGGAGGCAGTTTTGTCCATCGCCAGCACGAGGGAGGAAACTGGATCGATCGGCTTGGTTGGATTGGCTGCGGCAGACGCCGTCGACATGGCGACAGCCACGGTCACGAGCGGGGCGCCGGATTCCATCCCGAGACCCGGGTTCTGAATACTCACCCCCGGGCCACTGAGCGATATCGCGCGCTCCGTTCCTGGGCTCACCGGAAATGAGTTTTCCACCAACCCGAATCTTGAGGGGTCAATCAGTCCCGCCGCGAGTGCGGCGTTAAATCGCTCACGAGATAGTCCCGGCTTCGACAAATAGCTCTTCGCCTGGGGGGCGTCTGAATTCCCGACGGGGCCGGGAGCGCGGAGTTCGGCAGCCTCGGGCGCCTGGTCCACGGGTGCAACGTTGAAACCGGGAACGGATGCCTCCTGGTGCGCGCTGAATCGATGCTGGTCGTCGAATGAGGCCGCATTGTGGACCTCGAGGAGAAGTTTCCAGCCGGCGGCGATGGTGATGCAAATGGCTAAAATTGACGGAAGCAATGTACGCGTTACGGTAATGCAACGAGCACATTTACATCGCAATATAGGCCCTAATCGTCTCATCAGCGATAAGTTGTGCGATGCGTTTAAACGTTCAGACGCCCGCAAATTCTCATAGTTGAATTTCTCAACAGGAGCGAGCCTTTTCTTTATCATTTCTGATTCTCTTCGCTCAACCACCCGGTTTGCCTGTCAGCGGCAGCTTAAGGCGTTATTCGCATTTTTGAATGCGCCCGGAGATCTCTAAAAACCATCGTGCGGTCTTAACCAGACCTTCGCGAAGTTTGGCCACAGTATAGTCGCCCAGCAGATCCTTGGAAAAACTGGTATTTGCCTGAGAGTGTTTGATATCACCCTGGCGTTCCGCCTCATAAATAGGTTCTATTTGCGAACCGAAGATTCCGTTCAACAAACTGACCAGCTCGTTGAGTGAAATCTGCGTTCCGGTGGCAATGTTCAGGATCGTGGCGGATGGCAGAGAGACCTGAGCCGCACGGAGGTTCGCTTCGACGATGTTTTCAATGTACGTGAAATCGCGCGTCTGCGTTCCATCCCCGAATATGACCGGACGGCTCCCTTCCGCCAACTTCCGGATGAACAGGGGAATCACCGCCGCGTATTGGCTGTCAAGATTTTGACGCGGACCGAATACGTTGAAATAGCGAAGCGAGACGGTTTCGAGCGACGTACTCCTTGCGAACTGTGCCGCGTACAGTTCACCCATCCATTTCGAAAGACCGTACGGCGAAAGAGGCGAAGGAATGGCGCCTTCCGTTTGCAATGTTGCGCCGTTGTTGCCATAGACGGAAGAGGAGGAAGCGAAAATAACCTTACGGACGCCGGCATGAAGTGCCGCGGTGAGAACGTTCAAGGTTCCTGTTACGTTGACTTCGTGGGTGTAGATCAGATCTTCAAAACTACGGGGCACCGAAGCTATTCCGGCGTGGTGGAGAACGACGGAAACACCGCGAAATGCCGCTGTCAGTCCCTCGACATCACGGATGTCAATCGTTCTAAAGTCGACTTCACTTCTGGTTGGAGCAAGATTGGCTACGCTGCCGGTGGTCAGATTGTCAATTGTCCGCACTGCATACCCATTCCTCACGAAGCCCTCGGTCAGATGTGAACCGATAAATCCAGCTCCGCCGGTGATGGCGGCGAGAGAGCTCATGGTTCGGTTTCGCTGTGCAGATTGCCGTGCTTTCCGAAGCTTTCTGCGATGCTAGGGCTTGATTGGGCTGTTCCAATCAGATCGGCCGCCTCCGTGGAATTCTCCCGCTGCGTGAGTTTGACGCCGACCAGCTTGCTGATCCCGTGTTCCTCCATGGTCACGCCGTATAAGACATCTGCCTTCGCGATCGTTCGTTTATTGTGGGTGATGACCACAAATTGGCTCTGGTGAACGAAACGGTCCAGGATCTTGGTGAACCTTCGAATATTCGACTCGTCAAGCGGAGCATCCATTTCATCGAGCACGCAGAACGGACTCGGCTTGACCATATAAATGGCGAAAAGCAGTGAGACCGCGGTCATTGTTCGTTCGCCTCCGGATAATAGAGAGATCGATTGAAGTTGTTTTCCTGGCGGCCTCGCAATAATTTCGATCCCGCTTTCCAGCGGGTCCAGATCATCCACCAGCAACAAATTTGCTTTTCCTCCTCCGAACAACTCCGTAAACATCTCCTGAAAATTCTTTCTGACCTGCTCGAAGGTGTCGGCAAATAACTCCTTGGTTGTCGCGTTGATCTTGTTGATCACGTCGAGCAACTCGCTCTTGGACTTCACGAGGTCCGCGTGTTGATCGTCAAGGAATTTCTGGCGTTCTTCCAATTCGTCGTATTCCTGAATCGCTTCCAGGTTGACCGGTCCCATCGCGTCGAGTCGCTCCGTCATCTCTGCGATGGCCGTTTGGGCAAATTCCCAATCGATCTCCGGGCCCAGCGAAGGGTTCGACGCCGGCCGAGATGCGTCTGTCTCAGCGGTGGGTCGCTCCAGCCGTTTACGTTGTTCCCGCAGGCAGACCTGAAAAGCATACCAGTCAGTCTGGAGGCTCGGTAAATCGACGTGGTACCGATGAATCACATGTTCGCAGATATGCTCCAGCCGGAGATTCGATTGAGTCATTTTCACCTCCTGCTGACCTCGCATTTCCTGGGAGTCGCCCAGTTGTTTGCGAAGGTGGCGTAGGTTCAGGTCGACCGCTTCAAGGGCCTCGACTTGCTGTGCTCGATCCTGCAGGAGGCGGCTCGCAGCAGTTTCCGCTTCCGACTGTTCTATCTGAAGCTGCTCGATTCTGGCGCGCAGAGCGGCGTTCTCGTTTGCGAACAGTTCGATGCGAGCAGTGTAATTGGCGATATCCCGCTGGCGATTGACGATCAGGTCCTTCAATTCGGCCAGACGAACCGCGATTGGCAAGCGTTGTCGCTGAAGATTCTCTTTTCGCTGGCGTTCAGTCGCCACCCGAACTTTGAGTTCGTTCAGAAAATCGAGCAGAGTCTCCTCGTCACGGCGCAAGGAATCCACTCCGGCAATGGCAGCCGCCAACTCTGTTTGCGACCTTTCCAGGTCCCGGTTGCTATTGGAAAGTTCGCGCTCGATGGAATCCACCTTTCCAGTGGCCGCGTCCAAGCGTTGGCGAACATTTTCCCGTTCCCAATTCAAGCTCTTTAATTTGCCTTCCGCTTCCCGCAACTCGCGGTCCAGCAAAGAAAGTTGGCCCTGCAATGTCGAGGCGTCGACCTGCATCCGTTGTGAGGCATCCCGTTTTTCGCGCACCGTTTGCTGGCACAGCCCCACTTGAACAAGCAGTTGCTCCTTTCTTTTTTCCAGGTTCTGGACGATCGCACGAATTCCAGCGGACTCATTTTCAAGCTGCCGGATCTGAATTTTCCGTTGCAGGATGGAATTGCCATTGTCGGCGTTAAAGCCTGCGAAAACGACGCCGTCGTGAGAAATGTATTCCCCGCTCATCGTGACGACTGCGAGGTCTGGAGCGTTCCTCTTGATCTCAAATGCTGACGACAGGTTGGAGGCCAGCACCACGTTATCGAGCAGACGGGTGACGAGCGGGGATACCTCCGGCTTGGGCTTGATTCGATCGAGAGCCCACGCAACTGCACCATCGGGCAGAGACTGCAATTGCACTGGGATGTGGTTTGGCAGATGCGGAACGGGTACGATCGCTGCGCGGCCGAATTTCTTTTCGGCGAGATCAAGGGCGATCGCTTCTCCGAGGAGTCGTTCTTTGACCAGAATCGCCTGGAGATGTTGCCCAAGCGCGGCCTCGATAGCCGGTATGTACTCGCTCGTCACTTCGATAAAATTGGCGAGCGCTCCGATAATTGCCGCCCGGTAAAGTTCCGGATTGTCCAGACCTCGCAGGACAGCTTGAGTGCCGACGCCCAGCCCGGCGCCTTCTTCGTTTAATTGCTTCAATACCTCCAATTTGGACACTCGCTCCGTCAGGGTCCGCTGATTCGTGCCGAGGTCGTTGTCGATCTGCTGCAGTTCCTTTTGCGTATGGGAAAGTTCGTGCTCGCTGTCGTTTAATTCATCCCGGCTGGATTGTACTCTGGCCTTCGCCAGTTCAAGCTCGTTCCCCGTGTGCGAGACCAAGTCTCCAAGCTGACGATGGGTCGTTTCTGTCTGCGTTAATTCTCGCTGCAGGAGTTCCAGTCTCGTTTCACCGGCTTCCTTTTGATTCAGCGTACTTGAGAGATCGCCGCGGAGCGCTGCGATCTGGCTCTCCCGCTGTTGGATCTGACGTTGAAAATCCTGAACGGATCGTTCGACATTCTGCCGCTGCGATCGGAGCTGATTTGCCTGATTTTGCTGTTCCTGGAGCTGTTGCTCCTCCGTGCTAAGCGACTCGAAGATGGCGCTCAACTGATCGTCCGTCTCTTCTAATTGGCTTTGCTGGATCAACAGCTTTTGTTCAGCGGCCGCGATGTCTGTCTGGTATTGCTCCGACAACGTGGATGATTCGGCAATGCGTTCCTCATTAAACTCAATCCGGTTGGAGGCGGAATCGGCTTGGTTTCTCAGTTCCTGAACCTGCTGGCGCACGGACGCGATCTGTTCGTCCAGGAGATCGATTTGCCGGCGCTGCTCGCTGATGCCGAACTCCTGCGATTCGACCTGTTCCTCAAGAGAGCGTTGGATGTTGCGGAGCCTCTCAATTTCTTTCTCCGCCGCCGTAATCGCCAGAAGGATATCGTCATGCGTTCTCCGACTGAAATGAGTGTCCAGAGTCTGCAGATCGTCAAAAAGCGATTTGAAGCGCCGAGCCTTGCCGGCCTGGCGTTGAAGTGAACCGATCTGACGCTTCACTTCTTTCATGATGTCGGCCAGGCGAACCAGGTTCGCATCGGTGTACTCAAGCTTCCGCAGCGCCTCTTTCTTCTGAGCCTTGTACTTTGTAATCCCGGCGGCGTCCTCAAAAATAGCCCGTCGATCTTCCGGTCGCGAACTCAGGATAAGGTCAATCTTGCCCTGTTCCATGATCGAATAGGCGGTGCGGCCAATACCGGTATCCATCAGCAGCATCTGGATATCTTTGAGGCGGCATACGGTCTTGTTGAGGAGGTATTCGGACCGTCCGTCACGGAAAACCCGGCGCGAGATTCTGACTTCGTTGTATTCTGTCCCGAGATCTTTTTCGCAATCGGCGAACGTGAGGGAGACTTCCGCCATTCCAACAGCCTGTTTGCTGTCCGTCCCGCTGAAGATTACGTCGGCCATTTCGCCTCCGCGAAGGGCTTTGGCTGACTGCTCGCCGAGCACCCACCGCACGGCATCGAGAAGATTCGATTTTCCGCAACCATTCGGTCCCACAATGGCGGTTACGCCCGGGTGAAAAGTCAGGACCGTCTTATGGGCGAATGATTTGAAGCCGATCAATTCGAGCGATTGCAGGTACATGAGGAGATGTCTGGAAGGCTAGTTGGGAACCAGTGCCCTGACAAGGTGAATATACAACAGGTTGACCGAAAATTGGTGTGGACCTCAATATATTGGGGTAGACATCCTTTGCGGCTCTTTGGTGCCACCGACACCCGGTACCTGCCGACCGAATCCTGTCGCCTCTCGCCGTTGGTTGTGTTTTCGTATCAATGCTATGGATCCATTAGACGACCTCATCGAATTCCTGAGATTTCCGTCTGTTTCTGCCGACAGTCAATTTAAGAGTAGTGTCGCCGCCTGCGCGGATTGGTTGACCACTCGGTTACGAAGAGCAGGGCTGCAGGTTCAGAGGTATGAAACTGCCGGACATCCGGTTGTGGTGGCTCGCAACGAGGAGCGACCAGGCCGAAGGACGGTCTTGATTTATGGGCACTACGACGTTCAGCCGCCGGATCCCGTCGATCTTTGGGAGACGCCTCCGTTCGAGCCCGTGGTTAAAGGGGACAAGATTTTTGCTCGTGGGTCGACCGATAACAAGGGTCAGATTTTAGCGCACATTCTCGGCGTTGAATCCGCTCTCCAGGAACGCGGTGATTTGCCGGTCAATCTGGTTTTGCTGGTGGAAGGCGAGGAGGAAATCGGCAGCCCGAATCTGGAAGCCTTCCTGAAAGAACACAAGTTGGCTTGGCATGCCGATGTGGTGGCGATTTCGGATACCGGTATGGTCGGGCCCGGGATTCCGACCTTCACTTATGGGTTGCGGGGAATATTATGTATGGAACTTCAGATGCGCGGCCCGTCCGTGGATCTTCATTCCGGGATTTTTGGTGGATCGGTGGCAAATCCGGCCACGGTATTGAGCCGGATCTTGGCGAAACTTCACGATGAGTCGGGCCGCATCGCAATTCCTGGGTTTTACGACCACGTCCTTCCGCTGGAGCAATGGGAACGGGAGCTTTGGGCCAAACTTCCTTATACGGAAAAAGCGTGGCTCGCGACGACCGGTTCGCCGCGAATTTTCGGCGAAGAGGGATACACCTTCCTGGAACAAGTTTGGGCCCGGCCGACAGCGGAGGTGAATGGTTTTGGGAGCGGTTATCAGGGGGAAGGACCGAAGACTATTGTGCCGAGCAAGGCGACGGCCAAACTTTCATTTCGCCTGGTGCCTGCTCAGGATCCGTCCGAATTGAGACCGGTCATTATGGAATTTTTGCAACGCCAGTGCCCCGACTCGGTGGAAATGGAGATTGTGCAGCAGCATTCGGGTAAGGCATATCTGGTCGAGCCGGATTCGGCCTTTGGCAAGGCCGCCCAAAAGGCGCTTGCCGAGACATTTGGTCGGCCGGTCGCTTTTATACGGGAGGGAGGGAGCATTCCAATCACCCAATCGTTTAAGGAGATCCTGGGGATCGATACTTTGTTGCTGGGATTGGCATTGCCGGACTGCAAGGCCCATTCGCCTAACGAAAACTTCGCGATTGAAAACTTTCACGCTGGGATTCGTCTAAACAGAGAGCTTCTCGAACAAATCGCCGTGACATGATAAAAAGGTTCTTCGCCATCTGTTTGCTGTGGTGCACGGCCCTTCTGCCGGTCCGTGGCGAAGACAGGACCTTGAATAATGTTTATCGGTCCCTCGGCAGGCTTGGGAACAACGTAAAGAACACTTTTACGGAAGACTCGGACGACCAGCCAAGCCCGACTCCAAGGCGACACCGAAAATCGACTAGCAAACATTTATCCTCCAAGAAGACGACGGCTAAGGATGCTGATTCAACAGGTGAATCGCCGACCCCGAAACCGGGCACTTCTAGCAAGGACACGAAATCGAAACCTGGTTCGGAATCCTCCACAGAGTCGAAGCAGGATGGTGCACAAACAGCTGCCGGCGAGGAAGAATCTGGTCCTGCTTCCAAAGACAAGTCCGAACCCGCCGCTCCGCCGGCCACCTTAAAACCCGAAGCACTTCGCGAATTCTCGGAGCAGCCCGCGGAAGTTCAACGATTGATTCGCAACTCGCTCGCGCTCACCGAGCAAAATTTGAGTTACAAGTACGGGTCTGCGGATCCCGCGGCGGGGGGAATGGATTGTTCGGGTTTCATCTATTACGTGCTAACCAACGCCGGATTCAAAGATGTCCCGAGAGATTCGGCCGGCCAATACGCCTGGGTCCGTAAGAACAGCGATTTTCGTGCGGTGCTGAGCCGAAGCGGAGATTCTTTTGAGCTCGACGATCTCAAACCGGGCGACCTTATGTTCTGGTCCGGCACCTATCAGGTCGATCGGGATATTCCGATTACGCACGTGATGATCTATCTGGGCAAAGAAAAATCCACCGGCAACCCTGTCATGGTAGGTTCCACAGACGGGCGTACCTACGACGGGGTTCGTCGCTACGGTGTCAGCGTGTTTGATTTTAAAATGCCAAGCGGCAAACCGAACAAAGATGATCCGGTTCTGACGGCAAAATTTGAGGGATACGCGAGTATCCCCGGGCTGCGCGAGGTAGATGTGGCGTCAAGGAACCGGGCAAATCCGGAAGAGGGCAAACAGAGCGACAAGGAGACACCCAACGGAAAAGCAAAGCCGACGACTAATACGATGGGTGACGGGGATTAGATCAGTGCCACTGGCAACCGGCGGGCGATCGATACTCCGCGATGATCGACGATTTTCTTTTACTCGGTCGGGAGGCGGTATAGCGTCCCGTCATGCTGGATATTCGTCTGATACGAGAGAGACCTGATTTCATTCGCGAGCGCCTGACCACGCGCAGCGCGGAACTGGCTCCACAGGTCGACGAAGTTCTAAGGATCGATTCGGAACGGCGCCGGTTGGAGACTCAGCTTCAGCAGTTAAATGCCGAACGAAACAAGCTGAGCAAAGAGATCGGGATGCTACGAGCGAAGAAGGAATCCAGCGCCGAGCAGGAATCAAAAGTCAGGGCCATCGGTGAACGGATTGTCTGTTTGAATGAAGCGGTTGCTGTCGCCGACGAATCCCAGACGAACCTATTACTCGGTATACCTAACCTGCCTCACGCGAAGGCTCCAATAGGAGCCGATGCCGGCGGCAATCTCGAGGTGCGCGTCTGGGGTGAAAAACCCGTCTTTAGTTTCCAGCCTTTAGATCACGTTGATTTGGGAACAAAGCTAGGCCTTTTTGATCTCGAGCGTTCTGTCAAAATCAGCGGTGCCGGCTTTGTCTGCTTTACCAACCTCGGAGCACGGCTGCATCGTGGTTTGATCCAGTTTTTGCTGGACCTCCACACGACCGAGCACGGCTATGTGGAAATCTGTCCGCCTCATCTCGTGCGACGTGAATGCATGGTCGGCACCGGACAGTTGCCCAAGTTCGAGGAAGACGCGTATGGGCTGGAGGAGGGACGAACTTTTTTGATTCCCACTGCGGAGGTGCCTTTGACTAATCTTTATCGGGACGAGATTTTGGCTAACGGAGAGTTGCCAAAACATTTAGTCGCTCACACGCCTTGCTTTCGGCGGGAGGCAGGATCCGCAGGTCGTGACACGCGGGGAATCATCCGGATACACCAATTTGATAAAGTGGAACTGGTCAAAATCACGGTCCCGGAAAGCTCCTATGAGGAACTTGAGAAGCTGACGGCCGACGCAGAGAAAGTGCTGAAGAGACTTGGACTGCATTACCGAGTGATCGAGCTTTGCACCGGCGACCTCGGGTTCAGTATGGCGAAAACGTACGATATAGAGGTCTGGGCCCCCGGCCAGGACCGGTATCTGGAGGTTTCGAGTTGTTCGAATGCGGAAGATTATCAGGCGCGCCGGATGAATCTGAAGTTTAAGGACGTGGACGGAAAAAACCGCTTTTGTCATACCCTGAATGGCTCAGGGACCGCTCTTCCTCGGCTCTACGTGGCGCTGGTGGAGACCTATCAGCAACCCGACGGATCGATCCTGATTCCTGAAGCGCTCAGGGACTACGTCGGAGTCAAGGAGATAAGGTAGTTCGTTTGTACCGGCCAAGCCTTTTCTGACCGAACTTCTGGAACTGCTGACTCCAGATTCACCTTTTTTGTTCCTGGAATTGCTTCGGCTGGGTCTCCTCCTGCTCTTCCTCCTCCTGACCTTCCTCAAGCCACTCGCAAAACTCTTTGTAGATGGCCTTGCTGATCACGATCAGGCGTCCCTGCATCCTGTCCAGGTATTCGTGAAGTCCGGTACGGAAAATCTCGTCGATGGTGACGAAACAGAGATCGGCCAGGAGCTTACCGGAAAGGCGCTCTGCTTCCACCTTGTACTGAAAATCTCCTCGATCGACTCCAGTGATCTTGTGAAGTGCGAAGTCGAGGGAATCAACGCAGAAGAGAATTGATCGAGGAAACGTCTGATTCTTGACCAGAAATTCTACGACTTTCCACGGCACAACCTGGCCTCGATAATGCTTCCGATAGGGTTCTAGTGCGCTGCATGACTTCAGAACCGCCATCCATTGGACGGTGTCGACGTTACCGCCGATCTGTTCACCGCTTGGCAACAGGATGTGGTACTTGATGTCCAGAATCCGGGAAGTTCGATCAGCGCGTTCCAGGAACATTCCTAAGCGAATGAATTCCCAGCCTTCGTCATGCGCCATGGTCGCGTCGGTAACACCTTGGAACAGTTGAGATCCTTCCAGGATCCATTTGAAGAATTCGTAGGTGCTATTTTTAAACAGCCGCTTCGCGTCGCCGGAAAAGAAAAACAAATACATCCGATTAATCTGCTCCCACATCTCGACGGAGATTTGTTCGCGCACGGTGCGGGCATTTTCGCGCGCGGTAGCGATGCAGGAGTAAATGGAGTTGGGGTTCTTCCGTTCGAAGGTCACGAAATCGACGACGGCGTCACCGGCAATTCCGGGATAAAGTTTATCAAAGAGCTTCGTGTCTTCCAGGGTGAAAATAATCGATTCCCAATGCTGATGGTTGGTCAGCGGCTGTACATCGAGCATGAGCTGGAGATTGACATCCATCATGCGGGCATTGTTTTCCGCGCGTTCCGTGTAGCGGCTCAACCAAAAAAGTGCGTCGGCGACTCGGCTTAACATAATTTACGTGACCCGTTCTGAATTCTTAATCGTTCAGCACCCATGTGTCTTTGCTCCCGCCGCCCTGTGAGGAATTGACGACCAGCGAGCCTTTTCGGAGGGCGACTCGCGTTAAACCTCCCGGGATAATGGTGATCTTTTCTCCGTACAGAATGTAGGGGCGGAGATCGATGTGCCTTCCTTCGAAATGATCATCGCAGAACGAGGGAGAACGCGACAGCCGGATGACCGGTTGAGCAACATAGTTGCGTGGATTTTTTTCGATGGCCTGTCGAAAGCTTTCCCGTTGCTCGGCGGTGGACTGTGGGCCCATCAGCATTCCGTAGCCGCCGCTTTCGTTGGCTGATTTAACCACCAGTTTGTCCAGATTTTCGAGAATGTATTTTCGATCCGTATCGAAGTGCGAAAGATAGGTCTCGACGTTGGGAAGAATCGGATCTTGATCCAGGTAGTAACGGATCATTTTCGGCACGAAATAGTACGTCACCTTGTCGTCTGCCACGCCGGTACCGATCGTGTTAGCCAGACTGACATTGCCTCGACGGTAGGCATCGACGATTCCAGGAACACCCAGCACCGAATCGGGTCTGAATACCTGCGGATCGAGAAAGTCATCATCGATCCGGCGATAAATGACATCGACGCGTTTCAAGCCTCGCGTCGTTTTCATATAAACGATACCCTCCTGAGTCACCAGGTCAGCGCCGACGACAATTTCGATCCCCATCGTCCGCGCCAGGAAGGAATGCTCGAAGTAAGCGGAGTTATAGATCCCGGGCGTGAGCAACACGACGGTGGGGTCCGGGTTGCTCCTGGGAGCGATGAAACGGAGAACGTCCAGAAGCTCAAGGCAATAGGTGTCGACCGGCCGAACAAGGTAGCGCGAGAACAGGTTGGGAAACACCCGCTTCATCGCCTGCCTGTTTTCCAGCAAATAGGAGACGCCCGAAGGGGAGCGGGCATTGTCCTCGAGCACGAGATAATTGCCATCCTGATCACGGATCAGATCGGTGCCGCAGATATGGATGTAGATATCTTTAGCCACATCAAAGCCCATGAACTCAGGTCGAAAATGGGCGGCGCTGTGGATAATCTCGCCCGGAACAATGCCATCGCGTACGATGTTCTGGTCGTGATAGATATCATGCAGAAACAGATTCAAAGCCGTGATTCGTTGACTTAGCCCGCGTTCCACATGTTCCCATTCGGCGCGGGGAATGATGCGAGGGATCAAGTCGAAGGGAAAAATCCGTTCGGTCCCTTCCTGATCGTTGTAGACGGTAAAAGTGACTCCCTGCGTGAGAAAGGCGTTGTCGGCAAGGTCACGTTTTTTCTGGAATTCTTCGCTCGACATTCCGGTGTAGCGAGCGAGGAGCCGTTCATAGTGCCCGCGGACGTTGCCGGTGGGTTCGAACATCTCGTCGAAGAAAGTCTCGGGTACGTATCCCTGAAAAAGGTTCCCCATAAGCTTTTAAGTTAACCACCGGTTCCAAGGTCGAAAAGAAGAAAAAAACGCAAAGTGGGATCGCTTTGCTGTCGCAAAAGAGCGTAGTATCTTCCGACAAGATGACTGCATTTAGCATTTTCCTATTCCTTGGGACGCTGGCCCTTTCACTCTGGGCGACCTGGAGGGTAAAAGCAGCGTACGCGAAGTATAGCGAGGTTCCGGCTTCGTCTGGCATGACGGGAGCCGAGGTCGCGGCACGAATTATGGCGGCATCCGGCATTTACGACGTGGAAATCGTGGAATCGAACGAGATGCTGGGGGATCACTATGACCCGATGCACAAGAGGTTGGTGCTTTCTACAGGAAATTTTCGCGGGGCATCGACTGCCGCCGTCGGGGTGGCGGCGCATGAGACCGGCCACGCGATTCAGCATCAGATGGCTTACGCTCCCTTGAATATGCGGATGGCTGCCGCCGGGCTCGCCGGGTACGCCAATATGGCCGTGGCGTTTCTTCCGGTTGTCGGGTTCATGACCGGCCTGCTTCGACCGATGCTGTTAATCATGTGCATTGCCTGGGGCGTCATTATGTTGTTCAATTTGGTCACGCTCCCCGTCGAGTTCGACGCTTCGAATCGGGCCAAAAAAGTTCTCATCGATATGGGCTTTATTCGGGGGCCGGCCGAAATTGCCGCGGTTAATCGGGTGCTCAATGCGGCTGCATTGACCTACGTCGCCGCTTTCCTGACGTCTCTCGGCTACCTGCTCTTTTATTTGCTGCCTCTCCTGTCCGGCAACCGTCGCGATTGACCCTCCAGCCGATTTCGGGTGATGGTCCTCAGAGCGTAGCTGCGTCGTTCGACCTTTTCGGCCGCCGCCATGCGTAGTTTGGCTCGAATGACGTGGCGGCCGCTTGACGGTCGCCACACTTTGCAGCTACGGATAGAGGATAACGCTCTGTTACGGAATCGTGACAGATGTAGGTTGGCCGCAACGATGGGCGGGGGCTCAGGATGCAGAAAAAGATAGGCAGAAAACAGCTTTCCAGAAAGCAAACCATGGACCAAGAATCCACCGCAGCCTTCGCTGATCCCTCACTCTATATCAATCGCGAACTGAGTTGGTTAGAGTTCAACCAACGCGTGCTGGAAGAAGGACAGGATTCTAAGAATCCTCTCCTGGAGCGTGTGAAATTCCTGTGTATCGTGGCGTCAAATCTCGACGAATTTTTCGAGGTACGCGTCGCCGGATTGAAACAGCAACGATTGAGTAATATCAGCGCTCCGGGTCCCGACGCGCTCAGTCCAAGCGAGCAATTGGCTGCAATTTCGGTACGAGTGCGCAAGATGGTGGATGACCAATATCGCCTCTGGAACGAAGAGCTCGTCCCGGTTTTAGAACAGAACAACATTTTTTTTCTCCGCTACGACGAACTTACGGACGAAGAAAAACAACACTACACGAACTATTTCGAGAAATCTGTCTACCCGGTTCTAACGCCGCTGGCCGTCGATCCGGTTCATCCCTTTCCTCAACTCCTGAACAAAAGTCTCAACGTTGCCGTGGAGTTGGAAGGGGCGGATCTCAACACGAATCTGGCGGTCGTTCAGGTTCCGCGTATCTTGCCGCGGCTGGTTCCCTACCGGGCCGGCAAGAGCGGAATGTACCGGTATATTTTTATCGGAAATCTGATCCAGGCGCACGTCAGCTCGCTCTTCCATGGTGTACAAGTCAAGGGCGCTTACCAATTCCGCGTCACCAGGAACAGCGACCTCTACCTCGACGAGGAAGAAACCGACAACCTGCTGAAGGCGATCGAGCTTGAACTGCGCAAACGAAGCCGGGGTAACGCCGTCCGATTGGAAGTCCAGAAGGATTGCCCGGGCCATATCACCGACCAATTGTTGCAAACCTTTAATCTTACGAACGACGATCTCTACCAAGTTGACGGACCGATTAACTTTCTGCGTCTGATGCCGGTGATCTCTGAAGTCGATCGACCGGATCTTAAATTTCGGCCTTTAGTGCCGGCGATTGTCACCGCTTCGTCAGCTCACGAGGATATATTCTCCCAGATCCGGCGTCGACCGATTCTCCTGCATCATCCCTACGAAGCCTTTCAGACCGTTCTCGATTTTATTGAGCAGGCGGCTGAGGATCCGAACGTGCTGGCGATCAAGCAAACGTTGTATCGGACCAGCGGAGATTCCCAGATCGTCACCTCGTTGGCCGAGGCGGCCGAGAGCGGGAAACAGGTTACGGTGATTATCGAGCTGAAGGCGCGGTTCGACGAAGCCGCGAACATCAAGTGGGCAAGAACTTTGCAGGAAGCAGGTGTTCACGTTGTTTACGGGATTGTCGGCCTGAAAACCCACGCGAAATTGGCTCTCGTTGTCCGTCGGGAAGAGGATGGTCTCAGACGTTATCTTCACCTTGGTACCGGGAATTACCACCCTTCCACCGCCAAACTCTACACAGATCTAGGCTTGTTGACGTGCGACCCCGATCTGACGAACGACAGTGCCGAACTATTTAACTGGTTGACAGGCGTTTCAGTTTTTCCGGACTTAAAGAAAATCAAAGCCGCACCGAAAGCGCTCCACGTTTTTGTTCTGGAGATGATCGAACGCGAAGCGGAAAACGCCAAGAAGGGCAAGCCGTCTGGGATCTTTGGTAAAGTAAACTCTTTGGTGGATCCCGAAGTGATCCAGGCTCTCTACCGGGCTTCCCAAGCCGGAGTGAAAATCAAGCTATTGGTGCGCGGAGTTTGCTGTCTTCGGTCGAAAGCCCCGGGAACAAGCGACAATATCACGGTGCGAAGTGTCATCGGCAGGTTTCTTGAACATAGCCGGATCATGCGCTTTGAGAATGCGGGACGGCCCGAGGTTTATCTGGCGAGCGCGGACTGGATGGCGCGCAACTTTTTTCGACGCGTCGAAACGTGCTTCCCGATTGAAGATCCGGAACTGCGCTCCCGTATCGATCAGATCCTGGATACCTATTGGAGGGATAATACTAAAGCTCGGGAACAAGGGCCAGAACCTACGTACGTTCGGAGACCAATTGATGGCGAACGGTTTGATGCTCAGGCAATTTTCCTCGAACAGGCTGCAAAACCGAAAAAACCGGATGTCGACGCAAAGCCGGTCGTGCTGAAGACACCCGCGAAGGCGATAGATACCAAAAAGCGGGAAGAAAAGATCGGGCAACCGGCCTAACCTGCAAGCGACTCAAAACCCAGACGACGTCTCGCCGGGTTAGATTTACTCGGCTTTCGCCTTGCGTCGGGCCGGCCGCTTCACAAATTCCCAGCCGATCTTACCCTTTTGCAGTGTCAGAACGGCGTCAAATGGCCTGCCCTTTTTGGAAATAAATCGTTTTAAAAGGTCGCTCTTGCCTTCCAGGAGCATTTTCCGCATTTGGTCCGGGGGAATCTCGCATTGAAGAATGGTTTTGTTCACCTTGAAGGAGCAACTCCCTTTGGCGACGTTTTCGCAGATGTAAGCGGCGCCTGTATCGTAGACTTGTCCACCTTCGCACACCTGGCATTTGCCTACGACCGGGTGCTGCTGCGGATCAATGACGACCCGGTCGCCGCTCCCGTTGTTATTAAACTCAAATTCGGGTTTGTTCTCTTCGTTCAGAATGAGGATTGCGGAGAACGGTTTACCGGTCTTGCTGCGGAATCCGTTCAGTGGTCCGACTTTGCGATCGGTTACCAGCGCGCTGATTTCTTCCGGACTCAATTGGCGGCTGGCAATATTCTTGTACAGACGGAATCCGCATGTTTCGCAGTGATAGGTTCGATAGTCTTCTTTCAGATGCAACGCACCGCATTTCGGGCAACGCGCGTCAATCGTCAGATAGCTTCCTTCAATACGGTCGCTCTCGAAATTCTTCGCCTTGTGAACGATTTCACGGGCCAGATCCTTAATCTTTGCCATGAATGAAGACCGTTCAAGGCGACCCTGTTCCATCAGCTTCAGTTGATATTCCCATTCCCCCGTGAGTTCCGGCGAAGAGAGAAGGTTAATCCCGATTCCTCGAAGCAGGGTAATGAGGGAGATGCCTTTGGAGGTGGCGATCAGTTCTTTACCTTCGCGGCCGATGTACTCGTCGTAAACCAAGCCTTCAATGATCGCGGCCCGAGTCGCCGGTGTGCCCAGTCCCCTTGCGGCCATCGCTTCCCTGAGTTCTTCGTCTTCGACCAGTTTGCCGGCGCTTTCCATGGCAGAGAGCAAAGTCGCTTCCGAAAACCGTGGAGGGGGCTTCGTCTGGCACTCAACGATCTCAACATCTCGTGTCAAAGCGCGTTCACCCGACACCAGATCGACGAGTGAATCGCCCTGCTCCTCGCCTGTCGCCTGTCGTCCGTAAACGGCCAGCCAACCCGGATCCTTGATAATCCGTCCTTCCGTCTTGAAGGCTTCCCCTTCGACTCTGGTAATGCGAGTTGTCACCTCGAATTGGGCGGGCGGATGGAAGACCGCAACGAATCGCCGTGCGACCATGTCGAAGACGCGCGTTTGCGCTTCGTCGAGATTTCTCGGAACCTGATCGGTTGGAATGATCGCGTTATGATCGGTTATCTTTGCGTTGTTGAATATTCGTTTGGTAGGTTTCAACCACCCGTTCTGGAGGACCTTTCGCGCGTGCGGTGCCAGCGTCGGGTCGACCAGGCTCGACAACACATGGTTGGCTGTACCGAGGTAATCCTCCGGTAAATATCTCGAATCTGTTCTCGGATAAGTGATGACCTTGTGACGCTCGTAGAGTTGCTGGGCGATCTGCAGCGTGCGCCTTGCTGAGAATCCGAACCGGGAGTTGGCTTCGCGCTGTAAGGAGGTCAGGTCATACAGGAGCGGCGGCGCCTGGGTGGTCGCCTTTTTTTCCTCGGTAACGTCTCCCTCTTTTCCGAGCACCTTGGCCAAGATCGATTCGGCTCTTGCCCTGTCCCAGATACGTTCGGCTTTTCGCTCCTCGTCAGCCTCTTTAGCGAAATGTTCGTCGAACCATCGGCCCCGATAACTGCCCTTCTGGACATCGAAATCGGCCATCAGTTCCCAGTATGTTCTGGGCTCGAAGGACCGGATGCGCACTTCGCGTTCCACCAGAATCGCGAGCGTCGGTGTTTGCACGCGACCCACCGGAGTCAGTTGAAATCCCCCCACTTTGGAGTTGAAAGCGGTCATCGCTCGGGTGGCATTGATCCCGACGAGCCAATCACTCTCGGAGCGGCAAACGGCCGCCTCGGCCAACGGAATCATTTCGGCATCCGTGCGAAGTCGATCAAACGCGGACTTGATCGACTGCAGGGTCATCGACTGGAGCCAAAGGCGCTTGAGCGGCTTGTGAATTCCGGCGAGCTTGACCAGGTAACGGAAGATCAATTCGCCCTCGCGTCCGGCGTCGCAGGCGTTAATGATGAGATCGATGTCGTCTCGTTTCATCAGCCGCTTAAGGAGTTTGAAGCGGCTCTCTGTCTTCTCAATGGGCTTGAGCTCGAATTGTTCCGGGATGATCGGGAGGTTCTGGAAGCTCCATTTGCCCCGCTTCTTATCGAGTTCCCCGGGCATGCAAAGTTCGACCAAATGACCGATGGCCGAGGAAACGACGTAGCTCTCGTTTTCGAAGTAGTCGCCGTTCTTCTCGAATTTCCCAAGAGCGCGGACCACATCCTGTGCCACACTAGGTTTTTCTGCAATGACCAGCGTTTTTCCCATTTTCCACAATCTACGCCCGACCCGGCGCAGCGGCATTAGTTATCTCAAAGGTCGGGAAGGTAGAGGGCAACCTGGCAACTAGCAACCAAAAATGCGCTAGAGGAGCTTGACGAAATACTTGCCTGGTAACTGCTTTACGAGGTGGCGCATCTCCAGTTGGAGCAAGGCGACCGTCGCCAAACTCGCTCCGAGGCCGGAGCGTTGAATGATTTCGTCGATGGGAGTTTCTCGCGATGTAATTGCTTCGTACACCTTCAAGAGATCTCCTTCGATGTCGGGCGGCTTGCTCGGACGAAGCTCGGGCGCCTTCGGGAACAGCGTTTGCAGATCTTCCAGAATGTCGTCGACACTCATCACGAGCTTTGCCCCCTGTTGAATCAGACGATTCGTGCCGTGCGAAGTCGGCCGATCGATTGGGCCGGGAACAGCGTAAAGATTGCGTCCTTGGTCTGCGGCCTGTGAAGCGCTGATCAACGCCCCGCTGTTGATTCCGGCCTCGACAACCAGCAGGCCGAATCCCCAGCCGCTAATGATTCGATTCCGCATCGGGAACGTTTGTCGATCCGGTGTCGTATCCATGGGGAACTCGGTGACCACTGCACCGGCGGAAACGATTTTTTCGGCAAGTGGACGATTCTCTGCTGGATACAAATGGTGCAGGCCAGTTCCCAAAACGGCGACAGTCCGGCCCTTGGCAGCTAACGCTCCCTGGTGGGATGCTGTGTCAATACCACGCGCCAGACCACTGACGACGGTGAGGCCCGCGTAGGCGATCTGGTAGGATATCTTTTTTGCGCATTCCAGTCCGTAGTGGGAAGTCCGCCTGGAGCCGACGATTCCTATCGCATGATGGTCTCTCGGCTCAAGTTTGCCCCATACGTAAAGGACAGTCGGTGGATCGTGGATCTCGCGCAGCAAGGTCGGGTAATCGGCGTCTTCGAAAGTCAGGACCGTCGCTCCAAATTCATGAATACGAGCCAGTTCCCCCTGTAAGTCCACGGCAGATTCCCAGGACGCCAACGAGTCAATCAGGGCCTGATTCAAGCCGTCGACAGCTTGCAATTCGTTCCGCTTTGCTGATAGCACCCGGTCGGGAGAGTCGAAGATGTCGAGCAGGCGTCGCAAGCGCACCGGTCCGAGATGGGGGACCATGTTCAGAGCAATGAAGGCCTCTTTTCGAGTCACGTTTCTGAGGGGTCGATCGCTCTCAGCCCGGATTCGAGGTCTTCGACCGTGATGTTCTCGACCAGGAGGGCCCTTCCGAGTTTGGGAGTCACGACAAAGCGAATTTTTCCATTCACGAATTTCTTGTCGGCAAAGACTTTCTCCAGGATCCGGTCGCGCGACAGTCGAACGGGCAGTTTTGTCGGGAGATCCAGTCGCCCGATCACGCTCACCAGTTCCTCGATATCTTCTTGCTGCAAACCGGCTCGTTCTGCGGACACATGAGCCGCTGCCACCATTCCCAAGGCGACTGCTTCACCGTGAAGAAGCGTTCCGTAACCGGCGACCGCTTCAATCGCGTGGCCAAGCGTGTGGCCAAAGTTCAACACGGCACGGCTTCCAGTGGTTTCTCTTTCGTCTTCCTCCACGAACGAGGACTTGATCTCGACGCAGCGCTGGACCAGATCCGGAAGGTTCCATGTGCTATCTCGCAACTCGGCGAGAAGCCCTTTTTCTCGAATGACGCCGTACTTGATCACTTCGGCAAAACCTTCGTTCCACTCGCGCCGCCCGAGTGTTGCCAAAGTAGTCGTATCTGCAAGAACCGCGATGGGCTGATGGAACGCTCCCACGAGATTTTTGCCGGCGCTCAAATTGATGCCGGTCTTTCCGCCAACCGAACTGTCCACCTGGGCCATGATCGTCGTGGGAATCTGAATCACGGGGACGCCCCGGTAATAGATGGCCGCGGCGAATCCTGCAAGGTCACCGACCACCCCACCACCCAAAGCCACGACAAAGCTTTGCCGATCGACTCCATGGCGCGCAAAGTCCTCGCATAACGCGGCCGCCACACTGAATGACTTCGAGGGTTCTCCCGGATCGACCAGATGCGCAGAAGCTTTGAATCCTTCCTTGGCCAGAGCCTCTGACACTCGTTCGCCGTAGAGGTCGGCGACCTTCCTGTCGCTGACAATCGCAGCACGGCCTTTTAACAGGAGGCCCCGGCAGATTCGACCGGTCTCGTCCAGAAGATTTTCGCCGATATGAACGGGATAGGAACGCGGGCCGAGCTTGATTGTGACAATGCGAATCAAAGAATTCATCGATTATGAAGCAAGATTGGTGCTCGGGGGGACTTGAACCTTAAAATACGGCGCTGCTTTCCACCGTCTGCCCAGGAAAGTGCCATTAGGGTTGAAACCAGTGGAATCTAGTAGAAGTAAAACTGTAGAAAATTGTAGCGGGTCTACGTACATTTTTTTTCTGCGTTGCTACACCTGTCTAAGGTAAAATCAGACATCTCGTTTCATGTGGTATTTCGCAGGTAATGGCTCCGTGGACCTTTCGACACGTCTCTGAATTACTCAAGTAAGAAAAAGGAAATTGACGGCAGGGTTGAAGCGACTGGCAAGGTTGGGAGCAGGATTCTCAGGGTGATCTGCCTGCTTCTCGGCTAGGGCTCTGGCGTTGGTCGCCGGCCTTGGGGCGCTGGACTGTTACTGTGCAGTGCTCAACGAGCCGAAACGATGATCCCAACCTCGACGTTGCCCCGAATAGCATTGGAATAGGGGCAGATTTTGTCTGCAGCCTCAACCAACTCTTCGGCCTTCTTCTGGTCGACTCCTGTGACAGTGACCGCGAGTGCGGCAGAGAGCACGAAGCCTCCCGAGGCGTTGCGACTGAGACCAATTTCAGCAATGACTTCAACGTCTTGGTCCGCAAATCTTAGCCCCGCATCGCGGCTTACGTGTAGGAGCGCGTTCTCGAAGCAGGCGGCATAGCCGCCGGCGAAAAGCGTCTCCGGGTTGGTTGCATCTCCCTTGCCGCCGAGTTGACGGGGTAGGGCCAGCTTCATATCAAGCAGCCCATCCTCGCTGCGGATCTGGCCATGACGGCCGCCAGTTGCGGTAACTTTGGTGGAATACAGAGTGCTCATGATTCGATCTGAATAGGTCGTTAGCTTGGTTTGTTCTTGTGGCGCCATAAACTTGTCTTTCAATTAGGGCTTGGCTAGTTCTAACTGCCGCCGCTTAGGCTTTGACAACTCCGCTCTCAAGAACCTCGCACCCGGCATTGGCATTGCCGAGTTCCCTTACTCTGATGTCTTGGGGGTCGCTTGGCCCAACGGCCATCGGGTGGCTTTTAAAATCGTTGGCGGAACGCGAGTAAGTTAAGTCCGGACCTTTCGACGCTTTTCCGTACGCGCAGAACTGGAAATGCCGCTCCGCGCAATCCTGGCAATGGTGGCTCCAATCCGGTCAGGGATCTGATCGTCGTCGAGTTGTCCCGTTATCAGGCGGAAGAGCGAATAGCCATACAAGAGATCCATCAACAACTTGATGTCTGTTTCCGGGGGAATTTCTCCGCGATCCTTTGCCGTTTGAAATGCGATCGCGGTAAAAGCCTGACGTCTCGGAATAAAGACCTCGCGCAAATAACGGGCCCCTTCTTTTTCGAGCATCATTTCGGAGAGGATCAGGCGATAAAGTGAGCCCATCGAATCCTCTCGCCACACTCGCCAGACTTGTCGCAACATGTCGGCGAGATCCTTCGCCAGATCCATTCCTTCGGGTGGCAACAGTTCTTGTTTAACAGCCTGGTCGTAGACCTCCAATAGCAAAGCAGGCCGTGAGGGCCACCATCGATAGATCGTGGGTTTGCCGCATCCGGCCAATTTTGCCACCGCCTCAATCGTAAAACGAGTCGGCCCCTTCTTGACCAGCACCTCCGTTGCCGCCGCGATAATCGCCTGGTGCAGCACTGGGTCACGTCGATTTCCAGTTCTGGGGCGAGCAGAAGCCGGCATTTTTCGAGTCATCAGAGAAGGTCGATTCAGCGAAACTTGATCGCAAGTAAACAAAAACGGATTCGGATGCCCATCAGGAGGAACTCTGGCTGGGAGAGGAATCATCAAAGCGACTTGACTTACTAAAACATTGCTTTACTAAGTGTTTATTCCAGGCACTTCGTGCCTGGCTACTATCGTGCTGTCCCTCCGGGACAAAAGCCATTCGCCCATCGAGGCGCCTCACAATGATCTTAGCCATTCGGGACAGCTGTTAGGACGTGTTCAATCAATAATTCTACGCCTTGGCGCGTGCCGTACGCCTCGACCATTTGCTTGCGCTGCTCTTCCGGAACGAACATTGGGACGGGCGGCGATGGCGCGACTAAGACTAATGCTTTCAGACCGACCGGATGCCACGATGCTAATAACTGCGATCTTGCCTCCCATCAAGTGCTCAACCAATGCGTAACGTCTCACCCAACTAGCATGGATCGGCAACGGGTACTTCCCGACTAACCGATCCATGTCAGTCGCACTTGCCTCCAAGGGATGCAGTGAATCAAACCATTTCCGGGAGCCCGTCGATGAGCTTGTCGGAAGTGATCGGATAATTGCGCACGCGGACACCGGTAGCGTTGTAGATCGCATTGGCAATCGCCGCCCCTACTCCGCACAGGCCGAGTTCACCCACGCCCTTGGCCTTCATCGGCGAGGAGATCGGATCGACCTCGTCCAGGAAGATTACTTCCTGGTGCGGGATGTCGGCATGAACAGCCACTTCATAGCTCGCAAGGTCATGGTTGACGAAGAAGCCCAGCCGCTTATCGACGACGAGTCCCTCCGACAGCGCGGCACCCACGCCCATCGTCATCGCGCCGATCACCTGGCTGTGCGCCGTCTTGGGATTAAGAATGCGCCCCGCCGCGCAGACGGCGAGCATCCGGCGGATGCGGGTCTCGCCGGTGAACGAATGAACCGCTGCCTCGACGAAGTGTCCGGCAAAGGTCGACTGCTGGTACTTCTTGGCAAGGTCGCCATATTCAATTCCGTCCTCGAACGAAAGACCATCGTCACCAGCCGCTTCCGCCAGCGACGCGCTGCGGTCACCCGAACGCACTTTGCCATCGGCAAACTCAATATCGGTCGGGTTAAAACCCAATTTCTGGGCGATGGCCTCGCGCAGCTTCATGCACGCGGCGTAAACGCCGGCGGTTGAATTGTTGGCGCCGAACTGGCCGCCCGAGCCCGCCGAAACCGGGAAGCTCGAATCGCCCAGCAGCACGACGACCTTGTCCAGCGGCACGCCCATCATCTCGGCGGCGGTCTGCGCGATGATGGTGTAGGTGCCGGTGCCGATGTCGGTCATGTCGGTCTCTACCGTCACCACGCCGTCACGGCCTAACCGCACCCGCGCCGCTGACTTGATGAGCAGGTTGTTGCGAAAGCCTGCCGCCATGCCCATGCCGACCAGCCAGCGGCCCTCACGCACCTGGCCCGGCTTCGGATTGCGTTTGTTCCAGCCAAAGTGTTCTGCTCCCTCGCGCAGACATTTGACGAGCTGACGTTGGGAGAAGGGCCGATCCGGTTTTTCGGGATCGACCTGGGTGTCGTTAAGAACACGGAACTCGACCGGGTCTAGTCCCAGCCTCTCGGCCATCTCGTCCATGGCAATCTCCAGCGCCATCAGGCCCGGTGCCTCGCCGGGTGCGCGCATGGCGTTCCCCTCCGGCAGGTCGAGGGTCGCCAGCTTCATGGAGGTCAGGCGATTGGCGCCCGCGTAAAGCAGCTTGGTCTGCGCGACCGCCGTCTCGGGCTTACCGTCAGGGAGATTGCCCGAGGTACTCTCGTGCGCGATGGCGGTGATCTTTCCATCGAGGTTCGCGCCGATGCGGATGCGCTGGATGGTCGCCGGACGATGCGTGGTGTTGTTGGCCATGATGGGCCTGGTCAGCGCCACCTTGACCGGACGGCCAGCCGCCCTGGCCCCGAGCGCTGCCAACACAGCGTCGGCACGCAAGAACAGCTTGCCGCCGAACCCACCGCCAATGTAGGGCGAGATCAGGCGGACATTTTCCTCAGGCAAACTGAGTGTCGTGGCCAGGTCGCGCTTGCCCCAGGCAATCATCTGGTTGGAGGTCCAGACGGTCAGCTTGTCGCCGTCCCACGCCGCCAGCGACGCGTGCGGCTCCATCATCATATGGCTCTGGTCGGGCGTGGAGTACTGCTCATCCAACTTGACCTGCGCCGCTTGGAAGGCGGCGTCGAAGTTGCCCACGCGATCAATCGGCCCAGCGGGTGAGGCGTCGTTGGCCTCAGCGGCAAGATCGAACTTCCCTTGGACGCGTGTATAACCGACACGGATCAGGCTAGCGGCGGCGCGAGCCTGCTCGAATGTTTCAGCCACCACGAGCGCGATAGCCTGATGATAGTGCGCGATCTCCGCACCGCCAAACAAGCACGCGATGTTCATCTTGCTCCGGGGAAGCTTGGGCATGTCGAGCGTCGAGACGATTGTGATAACACCGGGAGCGGCCTTGGCGTTGTCCAGGTCCATCCCGGAGATGCGCCCCTTGGCGATCCCGGCGCCGAGGATGAAGCCGTAGGCCTGGTTGGGCACGACGTCGTGCCGTTCGTAGGCATAGGGCGCGGTGCCGGTGGTCTTAAGCTTGCCGTCGATGCGGTCGGTTGGCTTGCCGACGAATTTGAGCTGGTCGATCGGGTTAGTCGTAGCGGGAGTATCAAATTTCATGAGCTTTAAGCTTTTGCTTCCTTCGCTTCTGCCAGCACCGCGCCGAGCGTTCGCTCGACCAGCTTTAATTTAAATTTGTTGTCGTCCGTGGGTTTTGCCCCGCTCAGCAGGGGCCCTGCCACTGCCTTCGCCCCGCGCGGCAACTCTCCTTCCGCCGCTTCGACTCGCCAAGGCCGGGGCGCGATGCCGCCTATCGCGACTTGACCGGTGCCATCGCGTTGGATCACCGCGGCCACCGAGACGAGCGCGAATGCGTAAGAAGCTCGATCGCGCACCTTGTGGTAAATCTGCGTCCCGCCAACGGGCTTGGGCAATGTCACCGCCGTAATGAGTTCGCCCGGGGTTAAGGCGTTTTCCACATGCGGGGTGGTGCCCGGCAGCTTGTGGAAATCGCCCAACGGGATCGTGCGCCTCGTACCGTCCGCATTGACGGTCTCGACGCTCGCACCGAGCACGCGCATGGCCACCGCCATGTCACCGGGGTAGGTCGCGATGCAGGCCTCACTGACGCCGATGACTGCCAACTGCCGGCTGTAGCCGCCAAGGGCCGAGCAGCCGCTGCCGGGCTTGCGCTTGTTGCAGGGCTGGTTGGTGTCGTAGAAATACGGGCAGCGGGTGCGCTGGAGCAAGTTGCCACCCGTGGTAGCCTTGTTCCGCAGTTGCCCGGAAGCACCCGCGACGATCGCGCGGGAGAGCACGCCGTAGTCGCGCCGAATGCGCTCGTCGGCCGCCAAGTCGGTGTTGCGTACCAGCGCTCCGATGCGCAGCCCGCCGTCCGGGGTGGGTTCAATCTTGTCGAAGCCGAGGCCGTTGACATCGATGAGATGCTTTGGCGTTTCGATCTCGAGCTTCATCAGGTCGAGCAGGTTGGTGCCGCCCGCGATGAATTTTGCGTCCGGGTTGCGGGCCGCCGCAGCCGCTGCTTGGGCGGGCGATTTCGCACGTTCGTAGGTAAAGGGCTTCATACGGTGACGTTGAGTTTGCCGGCGGCTTCGTTGATCGCTTCGATGATGTTGGAGTAAGCGCCGCAGCGACAGATGTTGCCGCTCATGCGCTCCCGCAGCTCATCCGACGTGAGTTGCGGCCGGATGGTGAGATCGGCGGTCACGTGGCTGGGAACTCCGGCCCTGATCTCGCGGAGCGTTCCTACGGCCGAGCAAATCTGGCCGGACGTGCAATAGCCGCACTGAAAACCGTCGTGTCTGACAAAGGCCGCTTGCACCGGATGCAGGTGCTCCGGCGTGCCCAGGCCTTCGATGGTGGTAATCCTGTCGTCCTGGTGCATGACCGCAAGCGTCAAACACGAGTTGATGCGTTGCCCATCCACCAGCACCGTACAGGCGCCGCACTGGCCGTGATCGCATCCCTTCTTGCTGCCGGTCAGGTGCAAGTGCTCGCGCAAGGCGTCGAGCAGCGTGGTGCGCGTATCAAGT
>DATHPZ010000108.1:0-10131 GCA_035483355.1 Chthoniobacterales bacterium
CAGCGTCGTATCGGTCTGCACGAGGTTACCGACCGTGACCAACTCCCGGGCGATCAGCCCTCTGATGGGAGAAATGACCCTCGTAAAGGTTAAGTTTAATTGTGCCGATTCGACCGATGCCGCGCCGGCGAGGACCCTCGCCGCTGCCTGATTCTTGTTCGAGAGCGACGTATCGTAATCCTCCTTCGCGATGACTCCGTTCAACCGGAGCTTGTCCTGTCGGGCAAAATTCGCGTCTTGGAGCTGTTGATTCGCCTGTGCCTCACTCAGTTGGGCTTTGGCTTGATCGAGCGCCGCCTGGTAGGGCCGCGGATCGATGACAAAGAGAAGATCTCCTTTGTTCACCCTGTCGCCCGCTCTGAAAGAAACGTTGTCGATGTAGCCGCTGACACGCGGAGTAATGTTGACGTTTTCGACCGCCGCGGTTCGTCCGGTGTAATAATCCCATTCGATGATCTCTTTCCGAACCGGCTTGGCGATCGTTACCGGCGGAGGCTGAGACTCCGGCGGTGGCGCTTGCTTGTTACAACCGATGAGCGCCAGGCTCGTCGCGAATAGCAATACAACACTTCCGGTTGTCCAATGTTCGTGCGTCATTAACCTCCTCTAGTTCTTCGCGGAAAGTCTAAACAAGCCCCGCACGGTTTGTCTACGGTCTCCTCATAAGCCTTTGCCATTCGCCAGACAATACGAATCATCCGGGCGACTCGTTCTCACCATGGGTAATTGTCGGCGCAGACACTCGATTCTGTCTAACTCACAGCGCGAAAAATTTCACGGCTCCTTTGGCCGGTGTGGTTATCGGGCTAGCGCCCTAGAGAGAGCTTGTAAATCGTTCCACTGTCATCATCGGAGATGAGCAGGTTGCCTTCCAGGTCAGGCACGATATCGACCGGACGACCCCAGGCCCGCTGCGTTTCGTCGTCCAGCCAGCCTGTCACCAGATCCACCTGAGCGCCCGGTTCGCCGCTCGGCAGCCATGGAAAAAAGATAATTTTATAGCCAGTCTTCCGGGTTCGATTCCAGGACCCGTGCAATGCCACCACCGCTCCGTCGCGGTACGGAACAGGAACTTTGGTTTCTTGCAAAAACGAGAAACCGAGCGGGGCAGAATGAGCGGGGATGCCTTTGTCAATCCTGGTGAACGAAGTCTCCGGAAACAGGGACCAATTTCGATTTGTCTCATAGTCCGGATCAAACGGCATCCGATCAAGTCCTTTGTCTGGATTCGGATTGGCAAATGGCCAGCCGTAATTGGCACCCTGTTTTACGTGGGTGAACTCGTCCGGCGGGTGTTCATCGACATAAGACCGAATCACTCGACCGTAGTCGCTCGTTCCACGTTCATCCCAACCGCTGTTGAAAGGACAACGGATGTTGTCGCGCTCATTCACGACCGCCCACAATTCATCGGTTCCGGGCAGAAAGCCAAGACCCTCCGCGTTCCGAATTCCGATGGCCACCAGTCTCCTGTTTTTTCCGTCGAGGTCATAGTGATAAATCGCGCCCCTGATCGGATCGCTTCTGGTATCGGATGGATCTGCGTTGGTCGCCGACGCAATGTCAACGTACAGCTTGTGATCCGGACTGATTGCTAGATTCTTCAATTCGTGTCCGTACGCTCCCCCGAGATTGGGGGTACTGCGGTCTGGAAGGTTCGGCACGACAATTTCTTGGTTGGTGGGCGCCAGTGAATCTGCCTGGTAAACGAATCTGCTGATCCTGTTTGATTCACCGACGTAAAGATAAAGTGTTTCAGCGATATGTTGAAAAACCATCCCATGCGGAAGGCGAAGCCCTCTGATGGATTCGTATATTTTGACTTCCGAGGGACCAGATTGTCTGATCAGCAGGATTTTGCCACTGCTTGGTTGTGAAACGAGAACGTCGCCACGCGGACTCACCGCTAGAAACCGCGCTTTCTCGATCCTGGCCAGTACCGAAATCTTCGCGCCCTCCGGCACCTTCAGAAAGCGCTCTCGATCAAATGGTGCGCTTTTGTATGGTTCCTTGACCTCCACTTTCACCAGGACTTGGGCCCCGATCGACTGCGCGAATACAGCTGATCTCGAAGAAAATCCAACGACGCATAAAATGAGCAAGATGCGAAAAAATGAGTTCATTAGTGATTTTCAGGCTTTGAATTTCCGTGGACAAATTAGCGTCCCCTCGACTAACTAGTGTCCTGTTCCCGAAATAGCACGTAATTTGGGCGCTTCGTTTGCGCCGGGAAAAATCCGCCGCGGCGAAGCCTCCGGCAAAATACAGGTTATTTCGGGGACAGGACACTGAGAACTTTCTCCGCGACCAGGCTATCAATGATCCAAAAGAAAATCTCCGTCGTGACCGCCACAAATCTTGTGGTGGCTAACATGGTCGGGACCGGTGTCTTCACGAGTCTCGGTTTCCAAGTTGCAGGAATTAGTTCCGACTTCGCACTGATCGCTCTCTGGGTCGTTGGCGGAATCCTCGCCTTGTGCGGGGCTCTCAGTTACGCGGAGTTAGCGACCGCCCTGCCAAGGTCCGGCGGCGAATATCATTACCTCTCCAGAATTTACCATCCGTCGGTCGGCTTTCTCTCCGGTTGGATTTCGGTGGTGGTGGGATTCCCGGCACCCATTGCCCTCGCCGGAATCGCCTTTGGAGGATACTTCAAAATATTCGCACCCGGAATTTCGCCTGTCCTCCTCTCCCTCTTCGTCATTTGGATTATCACTCTGGTGCATCTGTTGGGCATTCGCGTCGAAGAGATGTTCCAGAACGCTTCGACCTTTTTGAAAATCGGGCTCATCCTGGTTTTGATCGTCGCGGGTCTACTGATCGCGAATCCGCAGGCGCTCAGTATGATTCCCGGAGCCAAGGACTTGACAGTACTTGTCTCTCCTCCTTTCGCGGTCGACCTCGTTTACGTCATGTACGCCTACTCGGGCTGGAATGCTGCGGCTTATATCACGGAAGAAGTACGGAATCCGGCAAAGAATGTCCCCTGGGCTCTCTTGATTGGAACCGTCGCAGTGACCGTGTTGTACCTGGTTCTGAATTACGTATTTCTCCTGACAACCCCGCGATCCGTTCTCTCTGGTCAGCTTGAGGTCGGGCTTCTCGCCGGCCAGGCGATCTTTGGCCCGACCGGTGGAAAGATCGTCAGCCTCCTGATCGGTCTGGGACTCATTGCCACCATCAGCGCCATGGCGTGGATCGGCCCTCGAATCACGAAAAGGATGGCCGAAGACTTGCCGAAATTGCGTCTTTTGGGCAAAACCTCCACCAAAGGCACGCCCTACGCTGCCGCGATTCTCCAGGTAATCATCGCGACAATTCTGGTCACAACCGGAACATTTGAAACCGTCTTGTTTTACACCCAATTCAGTTTGTTGCTCTCCTCTTTTCTGACCGTGCTAGGCCTAATCGTCTTGCGGATTCGGGAACCGAAACTGGAACGACCTTATAAAGTTTGGGGTTACCCGGTCATTCCGCTTTTTTTTCTCGCGATCACCTTATGGATGATGCTCCACGTGGTACTGGATCGGCCGACGGAATCACTCCTTGGGCTGATTACCGTGATCGCCGGATTGATTATCTACTTTTTTGCCAGAGAACCCGGGCGAACGATCCATTCGAGGCCCTAGAAATAGAATCGATGATAAAGACCATGACGCATCACTGGTTTCCCATGAGAGCCGCCTCGTTCCTGCTTTTGCTGGCGGCATTACCCCTGTTTGGAGAGGAATCCCCATCGGAGCCACCGGCGCAGACGCCATCCGTTCAAGAAACCCAGGCTCAAACTCAGCCGCTCTCCACACCTTCGCCCTCTGGCCAGACGACACTTGTCCAACAGGCGCAGGCATCCCAGACGATTCTTTCCAGTTCCCCTGCCAACGATGCGGCGCGTTTCCTGGCTGGCTTACCGGTCCCGTCTGGATCGCAAATCGCTCCCTTGACCCAAGAGCCAAGTTGGCAGGCGCACGCTCGCTCGATGAATCAAGCCTTCTCGCAGCTCGAACAGCGTCAACTCAATAATATCCGGATCTTCAGAGCAGAAAATATCGCGCCGGTCACCCAACAGAGTCACACCTGTGTCTACCTCTTCAGCGGACCCGACTTTCTGTATGCCGATGCCATGTTCTCCGATTGCTCGACTTTCGTTCTGCAGGGTCTCGAACCCGTGGACCCGTTGCCCAATCTTACAACGGTTCCTCCCGCAACCCTGGCCGGCACACTGCAGAACATTCAAATTTCTCTGAACACGATTCTCAGTTTCAGCTTCTTCAAAACCAAAGACATGCGGGAAGAGTTTCAACGCTCCGAATTGAAAGGCGTACTTCCGGCGATGTTGGTATTCATGGCGCGAACCGGCAAAGATATTAAGGGAATCGAGTACCTCTCTCTGGATAAAGCAGGCGCCGTTGTCCCTGGGTTTCAAGGAGCCACCCGCGGTGCAAAAATCACCTTTGCCGACTCCGCTACGGGATCGCAAAAAGTTCTCTATTATTTTACCTCCGATCTTTCGGATGATGCGCTGAAGCGAAACCCTGGACTACTTCACTTTTGCGAGGGACTCGGGCCGTCCAACAGCTTGCTCAAAGCGGCTTCCTATCTCCTCCACGAAGGTGGGTTCGATACGGTGCGGAATTTTCTGCTGCAAAACAGCGCCGCGATTCTCCAGGACGATTCCGGAATTCCGGCGCACTTCTTTACCCCTGACCGGTGGACCCTGAGGTTTTTTGGCATCTACACGGGGCCGATTGCCCTGTTCAAAAAGTTCGATCAAGCCGATCTGCGCCAGTTCTATGCGGCGAGCTCTCCAAAGCCGCTTACGTTCGGGTTCGGCTACAGGTGGAACAGCCGGACGTCGACGATGTTTCTGGCAGTTCGGAAGTAGCTGGAGGAGCTAGATCGCAATTCATACTCGGGATCAGCAAGCGTGGCGGATTTCTTGGACATCTTTTTTGTCCTATAACAGTTGAGACAAGCCAGCTGTTGAGCGCATCGCCCATGCTTTGCCGAGCGAGAAGTGCGGCGACCGAACGACGCCTGCACGCGTGATCCGATCTCGATTTGCCAACTCCTGAATCCTGAGTTCTGCTCTCCTGTTCCAGCTATTCTCCTCCAAAGATCACTCGCAGGAAGTGGGCGTCGGAGAAGCGGCTGTCGTCCCGCCCTTGACGGACAATGACGAGGTTCATGGACGGAACGATGAACATGCGCTGGTAACCGGAGCCGATTGCCGCAATCATATCTCTTGGCGCTTCCCGACAGAGACAGGCCTCCCTCCAGTTCTGGCGTTCCCATGGTACGTCGAGCATCTTCTCCACGTCTACCTCACGGGATCCGGGCCTGGCCCGATTTAGCCAGAATCCCATTCCGAACATCGGATTGATGTGGGTTCCTCGAAAGCATTCCGCGAGCAGATCAGCCCGCACGAGCTGATTTCCACGATATTTGCCTTTACCCAAAATCAATTCGCCCAATCGCGCCCACTGACGCGCCGTTAGCCGAAATCCGCTGGCCAGAAGCGGGTTTCCTTTCCGATCCTCGCGAAAGTCGACGCCACCGATCCCGAGCGGTTGCAGAACCCGCTTGGCCAGATACCGCTCAGGGGTCAGATGCCGCGGCAGAAGCTTGCGTCGAAGCACTTCGCTGAATACCTGGAGCTGGCTCGGACCGTACATGAACGATTCACCGGGAGGCACCACAGCGCGCAACCTCACGCTATACTGATTCCGATCGCCGATGCTTCTTCCATGCAGCGAAAAGACGGGCTCAATCCCAGCGGTAAAATTCAGGAGGTCTCTGATCCGGATTTCTGCTTTCTTCGGGTCCGATCTCCACTCGCTAATGGTGTCGCGAACCGGTTCGTCGAAATCCAGAATTCCGTCTTGGACGGCAGCGGCGGCGGCCACACACCAGAACCCTTTGGTTCCGCTGAAGATCGAGGCAATGCGATCTGCTGAATCGCCGTTGGCATAGTTTTCGTAGGTTATCCGACCGTTCTGCATGACCAGGAACGAAAAACCGCGTCGCGCCGCGGAATAGCTGGAAGCAGCCTTTAGAGAAGCAATTCTCAGATCGCCCGGGCTGGCGTGACCAACAACACATGGCATCGCCATGCTGACCAATAAAAGAAGAAACAGCTGTCGCATTCGAGCGACACATCTCTACGCCAGTCGCCACAAAAGCAAGGCTCTTGAATACACTTGGTTCGCGGAGTTCTTTTGCGCTCAGTGCCCTTAGGGCATTAGTTACGGGTCGTGGACGAGATTGCGCAACTCCGCGAAGAGGCATGGATTGGCGACGCAGTGCTTGCTTTGTTCGTTCGAGACTGGCTGCTGACGGAGACGGGCCGGGAAACGAGTCTGGCAGAACGGACCGCACTTTTCGAGCTGTTCGCTTCGAACCAATTTCTAGCGAATTTCGGCGAACCAACCCGGGTCGAAGCTGAAATCGGCCGGCTTTACCAATCGGACGGTCTTTCCGCAGCCTTTGCCTTCATTGAGGAGAAATTTCTCAAGCGATTTCTGCATACGGCGCGCAAGAAAGGTCACCGGGTGTAACAGAACACGTTCTGCCCGCCTCACTCCCGTGCCACCGGCAGATCAAAATAAAATTCCGTCTGCTTCTCCGACTCACTGTAAACGCCGATTCGTCCGTCGTGCGCCTGAACCACTTGTCGAGCGATTGACAGACCCAATCCTGCCCCCTCACCCTTGTGACCCGCACCTCGATAGAATTTGTCGAATACCCGGGCTTGTTCCTCTTCGCCGACGCCCGGTCCGGAGTTGATTACGCTGAAGCGAACAAAATCAGAGTTAAGTTTCCGCGCCGTCAAAACAATTTCCGTATGGCGATAGCTGTATTTGAGCGCGTTGGACAGGAAATTCGAAAAAACGAGCGAGATCCGCTCGAGATCCGCCGACACCGCTGGCAGCGTCTCCGAAACATCCATCCTGAGCGGATGCGATAAAGCTGCTGCCTGATCATGGAAGCTATAATAACTTTCTTCGACTAGCCGCTTGGCCATCGTTGGCCTCAGTTCCAGTTGGGATTTTCCGCTTTCCATCCGCGCAATATCCAGGATGCTGTTGAGCGTCTTAAGCAACCTCTCGCAGTCATTGCGGGCGGTGGCGACGATTTCTTCCTGGGCGGCACTGAGATCTCCGACGCTCTTCTCCAGGAGAAGATGCAACACCAGCCTGATGGCAGTGAGCGGCGTTCGTATTTCGTGACTGAGAGTCGACAAGACGTCCGATTTCATCTCGTCCAACCAACGAAATCTGGTGACGTCGACGAGCATGAGAGCCCTTCCAAAGACGGTCCCGTCCTCAAGAACGATCGGAAAAATTCTCGGAAGAAAAAAAACTTCCTGTTCGTCAATCCGGAAAAGCAGTGCCTGCTTCAAATCGTCCAAGCGATAGTCCGGACCGGTTACCGAAGCTGCCGCCAGGTGTTTCCGGACCTGATTTGGCATCGCCCCCTTGGTCCGCAACGAATCCGCCAATCGCTCCGCAGCAGGGTTCATTCGACTCACCTCATCGTGTTCGCCAAGTATAAAGAGGGGGTACGGCAGCGTCGTCATCATCGCCCGGATCACCTGATTCAGTTCAATGAATTTTCGATCAGTTTCCCGATAAAAGTTTCGGAGTTCTTCCGCCATGGCGTTGAACTCCTTGGTTAACGCGCCGAGTTCATCGTCGGCTTCCGCTGGCAGAGATTGCGCGAAGTCGCGAGACCGAAGCTCTCGGATCGACTTGGTCAAGTTCTGGATAGGGGTAATGATCGAGTGACCGAGCCTTCCATAGGTTAGCACGAAGACGATCACCGCACTGATCATGGCGATAATTAATAAGCGGATTGAATCTTTGGATTTTTGTTCCGCCGCCCGGTTCGCCATGAACATCAGTTGCTCGTTTTGCTCGAGAATTTTCTCGCTCAGGTTAGTGATGCTTAAGGTCAAACCGGGAATCTGCGACTTCGCTTCAGCAATCCGTGGATCGCTCGATCCTCCCGCTTTGAAGTACTCAAATATTTCGCGGTAAACGCGGATATACCCGAAGCAGGCGGCCTTGAGTTGGGCCGCCAGCCTTCGTTCCTCATCCGTCTTCGCGTTCAGTTCAAGAGTCGGCAGTCGGGTGTTGAACTGCTTCTCGACTTCATCCAGCGTCCCGGGCTGATCATAGGGAGGGCTAGGGCGTTCGCCGCGAGAATAGAACGTATTGACGCGCGCTGTGGCCGTCCGCATGTAATGGCAGACCTTGATGCTGTCATAGTTGTCACGCAGAACCTTGTCGACGGCGCGCCCAAGATCGTTGAAGAGCCAGACCCCGTAAATACCGACCAATAAGAGAATGATCAGAGTGGCCAGAAGGCCAAGCGTAAGCTTTAAACGCAGCATCGTTCAAAGCTTCAACCGTTTTCTCTTTCGATAAAGTGTTGCTGGGTCGATTCCTAAAGTTTTTGCCGCCGAATCAAGGCTGGGCGCCTTTTGTAAGATGCTGCGGATATGCACTTGCTCCAGTTGATCCAACGTAATATCGGATCCGACCGTTGCGCCGTTCATTTGCCCATCCAGCGACTCATCCGGCAGAAAATCTTCGCCGATCTCGTCCGTTTGCGCAAGAATCGCCGCGCGCTCAATGGTGTTCCTGAGCTCGCGAATGTTCCCTCGCCAGGGGTGCGCTCGAAGCTTCCGGATCGCGGATTCAGAGAACCTTAGTCCCGTCCGTCCGAATTGCTTGGCGAAGAATTGCAAAAACTCCCTTGCCAAGTTCTCGAGATCGTGCAGCCTTTCACGCAGTGGCGGAATCGTCACCGAGATGACATCGAGCCGGTAGTACAGGTCTTCCCGAAAGGCTCCTTTTCGCACGCACTCCTTCAGGTCTTTATTGGTGGCTGCAATAATCCTGGTGTTGGCAGTTCTAATCTTGTTTTCTCCCACCCTTTCATATTGGCGCTCCTGCAGCAATCGGAGGAGCTTCGGTTGAATTTCCAATGGCAACTCGCCAATCTCATCCAGGAACAGTGTTCCGGACTCCGCCGCTGCCACTTTGCCCCAGGTATCACGCACCGCGCCTGTGAAAGCGCCTTTCACATGCCCGAACAATTCGCTCTCCAGAAGCTCACGCGACAAACTCGGACAACTCACCGTCACAATCGGACCCTCTTTGCAGTTACTTCTCCGGTGAACCTCGCGAGCTAAAACGCTTTTGCCGGTACCATTCTCTCCCAGCAACAGAATCGCAGCCTGCGTCGGCGCGGCCCGGTAAAGCATATCCAACGCGGTGGCCATCCGGGCATCGGATGATTGCAATTCAATCGTTGGGTTTTGCAGATTGATCTGCTGTTGCAGATCGTCAATCTTCGACTCGAGCTTCCGCTGTTTTTCGACTCGGCCGATAATCTGCCGCAGATGTTCGGGCGTGAATGGCTTCTCCAAATAGTCGAAAGCGCCACGCTGTATCGCAGCCACCGCAGATGCCACCGAGGCGTAGGCCGTGAAGACCACGACCGGCAATTTGGTAAACTGCCGCTTGATTTGTTGGAGAATCTCCAATCCATCTTCATCGCCAAGCCGCAAGTCGAGGAAAGCAAGGTCGTAAGCATCCTCGTCGAGCTTCAGGACAGCGACCTGACCGCTATCAGCGGTTTCCGCCTGGTGCCCGGCAGCCTGGATCGCCACCATCGTCGAAGTTCGAATCGATCTTTCGTCGTCGATGATTAACACGCGCATATTTACGAATTTTTTAAGCATTCTCCGCGCCGGAACCGACCAGGAACCGTAGATCGGCTCTCCAAGCCGATCGGGGAGCATCGACTGCTTCCAGCCGTCCCCCAACCCATATTGCAATACGCACGATAATGCGACCAAAGATCGCATACTGCAGTGGAAACGCTGCCGTTCGGAGGCTGGTGAAATCAAAGTTTTGTCCCGGAGGGACAGGCTCATAGTAGCCAGGCACGAGTATGTGTTTAGCGCCAGGCGGTTGGTCGTAAAATTTTTTGCTGGCGTTCAAATTTTGCTGGTTTCCAAAAAAAGGACGCGCTAAGAAATCGGGAGTGTTTACTCCCGGATTAATTCAAGGCCGCTGGCTAGGCGCCGAAGATTTCGAAGCGCTCCAGCAGCTGATCGCCGAA
>DATHPZ010000109.1:0-8553 GCA_035483355.1 Chthoniobacterales bacterium
GTTGCTTGGTTTGATATCGCGGTGAACGAGCTTCTGTTTGTGCACCGCGGCCAAACCGGCGGCCACCTGTGTCGCAATTTCCAGCGCCAGCTCTACTTCAAGCCGGACTGAGCGTCTGATGAGATTCTCGAGTGTTTCCCCCTCGACAAACTCCATCGCGTAGAAGTAACTGCCCTCAGTTCTGCCCAGGTGGAAGACCGAGGCAACATTTGAATGCCGCACCCTCGCCGCCGCGCGGGCTTCGCGCAAAAAACGAAGTCGCGCCGATTCATCGCCGAGATATCTTTCGCTGATGACTTTTAATGCCACCGAGCATCGTAAGTCGACGTCGAACGCTTTGTAAGTGACGCCCATTGCACCACGGCCCAGCTCGATCGGTTTCCCGTCCTCGTCGGTCATTAGTTCATAGTGTTCCATGCGGCGCGCCACCGGTGCAGGCTCGCCGGACCCAATCGCGCCAGGGAGAGCCTGGTGCAGCATGCAGACCGGACAGAATTTTATTGCTCCAGAGAACTCGTTGCCGCAGCTCGGGCAGGCGCGTCGACCCTCCGCGTTCATGGGCCTAGCCGCCTTTCGGTCTCAATCTGAGCCGAAAGCCACACCACGCTCCACCGAGTGGTGCGAAATCGTCCAGCGGCCTCCGCTGGCGAATGATGGTCCGGCTTCAATTGCGAGCCTCTGTATTCAGTCAAGACTATCAGATTCGAGTGCGCATTAAAATTAGAGATTTCGGGGGGTAGAACCCTTGCGAACAGCCCCACCGGTTATTTATGCATTGTCCGCTCAATCGTGGATATTCCGGAATGAATCCAAGTCCCGCGCCTTTGGTGGCGCTACCCACGGTCTTAGTGGCTGTCGACCATCGCCCAACCATTAGTCTCAACGGTGATTGGCACACGATCGTTGATCCGTATGGGGCCGGTCTTTTCACCTTCCATGGCGAGCTGCGCACCGACGGTTATTTCATGAACGGATATCAGGCACCAGGCGGTGAGCCGGTGGAGTACGATTTTCAAAGGGCACCGGTTCTACAGGTACCGCGCGATTGGAATACCCAAGGTGAATCACTCTTTTTCTACGAGGGTCCGATGTGGTATCAAAAGGACTTTTCGTATCAAGGTAGACCGGGAACGAGGGTTTTTCTTCATGTGGGCGCGGCGAACTACCGGTCCTACGTATGGGTGAATGGGCAGAAGGTCTGCCAGCACGAGGGCGGATTTACTCCGTTCGACTGCGAGGTGACCGGTCTGGTCAAAGAGGGCGGGAATTTTGTCGTGATGGCAGTGGACAACACCCGCCTGGCCGACGGCATCCCAACGCAGCAGACGGACTGGTGGAATTATGGGGGCCTTACCCGCGATGTTTCGCTGGTCGAAGTTCCTGAACAATTCATCGACGACTTCGACCTTCATCTGAAGCGCGGGAGCCAGACCACCATCGAGGGTTGGGTACACGTCGAAGGAGCCGCCCTTGGAGCTCAGACAACCGTGCGTATTCCGGATTTGAATGTCAACGAAGCAGGCAAAGTGGGAGCCGATGGGCGTGCGACATTTCACTTCGAGGCCAGCAACTTAGAGTTGTGGTCGCCAGAACATCCACGGCTCTACCGGGTGCACCTTCAGGCCGGCCCGGATGACCTCGAAGACGAGATGGGTTTCAGAACCGTCGAGGTGCGCGGCACTCAGATTCTCCTCAATGGCTCACCCATTTTTCTGCGAGGTGTTTCCATTCACGCCGAGGCGCCCTATCGCACCGGGCGTGCCTGCAACGACGAGGAGATGAAAACATTGCTCGGCTGGGTACAGGAGTTGGGTGGAAACTACGTCCGTCTTGCGCACTACCCACACGACGAGCGCATGACCCGTTTGGCCGATCGAATGGGAATCTTGGTCTGGTCAGAGATTCCGGTCTATTGGGCGGTCCAGTTCGATAATCCCGCCGTGCTGGCCAAGGCCGAACATCAATTGATCGAGATGATCCGGCGCGACCGGGACAAAGCGTCCATAATGTTGTGGTCCGTAGCGAACGAAACACCGATCACACCCGCCCGCATCGAATTTTTGAAAGCGCTGATCGCCAAAACTCGTGAACTGGATCCAGCGCGTTTGGTGACCGCCGCGCTGTTGGTGCGCGCGGAAGGCATGACGAAGATCATCGACGATCCGCTAGGGGAATCGCTCGATGTCATTGGGTTCAATGAATACATCGGATGGTATGAGCAAACACCGGAGGACGCCGACAAGACCGTTTGGAAGACTCCTTACGAAAAGCCGCTGATCGTCAGCGAGTTCGGCGGAGACGCAAAATACGGCCTCCACGGCGATTCCGATCAGCGTTGGACTGAAGAGTATCAAGCCAATCTGTACCGACACCAGCTGCTGATGCTTAAGGGTATAGGTCAGTTGCGAGGTATGAGTCCTTGGGTCCTGATGGATTTCCGTTCACCGCGTCGCACGCTGCCCGGCATTCAGGACTATTTCAATCGAAAGGGACTTATCTCCGATCAGGGTGAAAAGAAGGAAACTTTTTATATCTTACAGAAGGCCTACAAGGAAGGGGCGATCGGTCAGGCGGGGTGAGCTTGAAAAGAAGTGGTTAACCATAGATTTTCACAGATAAGAGGAGAAGGGCGCATAGTCTCTGCCACCTATATTTGTTCCGGATGAACTCTTGAGGCGCCTAACCGCCCAAAGTACTCGGCTTCAGGCCTCTGTGTAATCTGTGTAATTTGCGGTTCCAAATTCGGAATTCGGGTTAAAGTATTGCGTTTCTTATCCCCCTGACAACCCATGAAGTTTAAACTTTTTCTCGTCTGCGCTCTTTTAGGTGCGCTCTCTTCGTTGGCTCGATCCGAAACGGTGATCAAGATCCTGCATATTCAGTCCAATCCCAAAATCCTGGCTATCTGGCAGGAGGCCGCTCAGAAATTCGAAAGCGCCCACCCCGGGTGCAAGGTCCAATTCGATTACCTGGAAAACGAGGCTTTTAAAGCCAAGTTACCTACCCTTCTCCAATCTAAGGATCTACCCAGCGCGTTTCATAGCTGGGGCGGCGGCGTAATGTACGAACAGGTCAGTTCGGGCATTTGTCAGGAGATTACCAAGCAAGTCACCGAGGGTGGCTTTAAGGATACCTTTTATCCCGCCACCATTCAAAACTTCACGGTGGGAGGCAAGATTTACGGCCTGCCGAACGACGTCGCACCGATCGTTCTTTGGTACAATAAGGAGCTGTGCCAGAAAGCCGGAGTGGACCCAACGAAATTCCAAACTTGGGACGATTTTATCGATGCAGTCAAAAAGTGTCAAGCCGCCGGCATCACTCCGGCGGCGGCGGGCGGCCACGACCAATGGACACTGCATCTTTACACTGCTTTGTTGATGATGCGGATCCTAGGCAAGGAGGGAATGGAAGCGGTGTACCAGGACAAAAACGGCGGCTTTGCCAGTCCTGAGGTGGTCAAAGCCTTCCAACTTTTCCGGGATTTCGCGGCTTTACAGCCGTTTCAGAAGAGCTATTTGGCCAACACCTACGCGGAAGCGGCCGGCACCTTCCACGACGGCAAAACGGCATTTCATCTTATGGGCACCTGGGACTTGCTTGAGGGCCGGGCGGACTCGACCGATAAGAAAGGACTACCTGACGAAAAATTGGGCTGGGTCTTCTTTCCCGAAGTCAAAGGCGGTAAAGGAAAAGCCAACGATCTATTTGGGAGCCTGGATGGCTGGCTGATCACTAAAGACGCACCCAAGGAAACGATGGATTTCATGAAGTTTTGGTTAGACAAGGATACCCAGATCAAGCTGGCCGCCCCCGGACTATTTATCCCAGCGGTCAAAGGCACGGCCGACGCGATCCAAATTCCGTTCCTTAGGCAGATTGCTCAGGAAATCGACAAGTCGCAATGGATCCAGATCGCCATGGACCAGCTTTTGGGACCCGACACCGGGCGGGTTCTCAATGATGTGAGCGCCGACTTGGCTTCGGGCAACACGACGCCCGAAAAGGCCGCTAAGGCCCTCGAAGCGTCTTGGCAGCAGAATAAGCCGTAGTGAGCCGACGGGTAAAACGTGTCGGCGTAGGTTTGCGCCAAAAAGTTCTTGAGATGACAACGAGGATCAAGGCTTTACTTACATTCACGGCAAGCGTCTCCCAAAGAGGGCGAGAACGGTTGGGGACCCGGACTGGGGTTCTCCACGAGCGGGGTTACTCCGGAAGGTGAAGCTCTTTTAATCGCCGGTGCAAGGTGCGCCGGCTGATCCCGAGCTTTTTCGCCGCCTCGGTGCGGTTGCCGCCACTTTCATCCAAGGCCCGCATGATCAGCCGGGTTTCGTTGTCGTGGATATTGACAAGCTCCGGACTCCCGCCTTCGCGGGGAGCGAGCCCTGCGGATGCCCCACGTATTGTCAGGGGCAGATCCCGGATGGTAATCTGTTTTCCTGTGGCTAAGGTCACGCCCGAATCAATGGCACCTTTTAATTCTCGGACGTTTCCCGGCCAATCATATCGCAGAAGAGTCTCCATCGCTTCGGGAGACAACGGCCTGAACGCTTTCCCGTCACGCTCACAGATTTCTTTCAGAAACGTATTGGCGAGCAGCGGAATGTCTTCTTTGCGTTCACGGAGGGGAGGGACGCGTATTTGGACGACGTTGAGCCGATAATACAGGTCTTCCCGAAATTTTCCCTCACGGACGAGCGAAGCAAGGTCCCGATTCGTTGCCGCGATCAAGCGTACATCGGCGCGAATACTCTGACTGCCACCGACGCGTTCGAAGACTCCTGGGTCGAGCGCGCGCAACAGCTTGACCTGGATATTGGAATCAATTTCGCCGATTTCATCGAGAAAGAGGGTGCCGCCAGCCGCTTGCTCGAATCTGCCGATCCGTCGTTCCACGGCTCCGGTGAAAGCGCCCCGTTCATGGCCGAAAAGCTCGCTTTCGATCAATTGCGGCGCGAACGCAGCGCAATTAAACGCGATAAAACGCGTCTTGTTGCGATTGCTGAGATTATGCACCGAGTGCGCGATCAATTCTTTTCCCGTGCCGCTTTCACCCACCAGGAGAACCGTCGCGCGACTCGGGGCCACCTGGCGAACGGTGTCGAAAATTTCATGCATCGCTCTGGATTCGCCGATGAGGTTTTCCAAACCGAAACGCTTATCGACCTGTTGTTGGAGCTGAACATTTTCCTGCTCCGTCTGGCGCCCCTTGATAGCGCGCGCAATTTTGAGGCCGAGTTCGTCGATGTTGACAGGCTTGGTAACGAAGTCGTAGACACCGCGTTTCATTGCTTCGACAGCGGTGGTAATCGAGCCATAGGCGGTCATCAGCAGACAAATCGGCGGTCGTGGCCGCTGGAGGATTTTTTCAATCAGCGCCATCCCATCTTCTCCGCCCAGCCGCAGGTCAGTCAGGACAAGATCAACGTGTTCCGTAGCGAGAACGTTCAGGGCTTCGTCCACGTTACCTGCCGTGTAAACGTCGAACTCATCCTCAAGCGACCGGCGCAGCCCTTCTCTGGTTGGCTTTTCGTCGTCTACGATCAAAATCGTGCCTCGCATGCTGTTCAACCGCCCGCTTGATCCTGCAACAATCGGATGCGCTTGTCTCCGAACGGAAGATGGACCGTCACCCGCACACCTTTCCCTTGGTTGCTCTCGATTTCGATCTCGCCGCCGTGTTCCCGAACGATCCGGCGGACAATCAGCAAACCTAACCCTGATCCCGACGCCTTGGTGGTAAAGTAGGGTTGAAACAGCTTGCTCATCTGGTCCTGTGAAATTCCGCCGCCGGTGTCGTTGAAAGAAACAGAGACGTAAAGCTCACTCCGCCAGGATCGAATATGAAGAATACCGCCCGTCTTCATGGCCTCAAACGCGTTCTTAATCACGTTATAAAATGCCTGCTTCATCTGGTCGCGATCGACGAGCAATTGCGGCAAAGTCGGGTCGAGATCCAATTCCACAATGATGTCACGATCGCGGATTTCGGGACGGAGGAACGCGACCGATTCCTCCAGTATCTCGTTCAGATCATGGGATTCAAATTGTGGAGTCGAGGGACGGATCGCTCGCAGGAACTGATGGACGATCGAGTCGAGCCGTTGGATTTCGCTCTTGGCAGTGGCGAGCAGTTCACCGATATCGCTCCGCAGTTCGGAAGGCGTCTTGCGCAATCTCCGTTCAATGAGCTGAAGGTGGATATTCAGGGAATTCAGCGGGTTACCGATTTCATGCGCCACACCGGCAGCCAACAGTGTCAAAGCGGACAATCGTTCGCTCTCGATTGTCTTTTCGGCCATCCGGCGATCCTCGGTAATATCCCGCAAGATAATTGCGTACCCAACGAGATCCTGGCGCATGGCCTTCGAGTCTTCAAAATCCTTGTGTAAATGCAGCGGCGCGACGTAAAAATTGAGGAACCGGTGTTGGGGATAAAAGACTTCAATATCTCGATTGACGGAGGTCTCGTTGGACCGAAGCGACATCCAGTCAAGTCCCCGAAGTTTTTCCTCCAGCGGCCGGCCGAACGCCTCTTCTGGCTCAACCCCGAAAAGTTGCGCCGCCGCGGCGTTAATAAATTGGATCTTACCCTGAATATCAGTCACAATGACACCCTCTTGCAGCGCGTCGAAAATTCGCTCGAGAAACCCTTTCTCACGCGCGAGCCGGACAAGATAGTTTTGCACTTCTTCCGGTTGAACCCGCCGGATGCGCTCGATCAGCTTATCGATAAAACCTGATCTCATCTTGGGATTGCGATAGCCGCTACTCTTTCCAAGGCAGAGTCAAAAAGTTCCGGTGGGACAGGAGTCGCCTGGTTGGCCAAGTCGGGGTCGGGCTCCCAGGTTTGAGGCGGAAACGCTTTTTCGAATCGGCAGCCGAGAATGTCAAGCGACCCGGTCCAACTGCTGCTGGCAATCCGGAGACGGCGCAACTGGAAATCGCTTTGTTTGACAATCGCGCTGGCCGTCCAGGGATCGCACTTCATGGCCTGCGCAAATTCTGGAGCGAGCTGAAAGTCGAGGATCCAGGTCGGTGCGCCGGTCGCATCCGAGGCAGATTGAAATCGCAAAATCTGAAACAGAGCAGGGATCCAGACGATCTGTTGATCTTTGAGAGGCAGACGAAAATCCGGAATCCTCCTCTCCCTGTTGGGGCGTCCGGCGGCCACGATGCCGGCCAGAATTTCATGGGGATAAACCCACACCTTTTGCCCATTGCGGCAGAAGACAACTCGATGTTGCGGGTCGAGAGACTCGATCCGGAGTTTGTCCGGCATTTGGAGGAAGACACGAAGCGGCTGATTGAGAATTTCGGTGGCGGTGGGAGGGCCTTCGCGCAGAATCACGTCCGCCTGCATCGCTTTGTTGATCGCTTTTGAATAAAAAAGCGCTCCGTATGGCTGGAGGACACGCGCCAGAACATCGTACTGGTTTTGCGCTTCAAGGGCGGGCGCAGCGAGCAAGAATCCGGCCGCGAGGATCGCAGACCAGAAGCGCTGAGAAGCGAATTTTGACATAGCGAGATACCTGTAAGGCGAAAACTGGGAATCTCAAGGATCGCCCGCGCCGGGCCATCCTATAGATTGCCTTTGCGGTTTCTCGCGCTAAACGTACTATCCTGTGCTGGTGTTGACATCTTTGGTAGCAGCTCAGTCCGGGGGATTGGTGTACGCTTTTACGGAAGCGACTTTCGAGGGAAAACTGGTCTTGGCAACGCTTTTCATCGCTTCGATCTTCAGTTGGTCGGTCATGGTCACCAAGATCAGGGTCGTCCGGTTGGCAAAGGTGCAAAACGACCGGTTCCTTCATCTGTTTCGGTCAGATCGCCAGCCACTGAAAATCTACGAGTCAAAAGTGCGCTTTGACGGTTCTCCGCTCTACTCCATTTATCGAGCCGGATGCAAGGAGCTGGCCTTCCATCTGCTCGGTTCGACGGAAGTTGATGACACCTTTTGGGCGCGTTTGGAAATTGCCGAACGGATCACGCCTTCGCAAATGCGAGTCGTGACCACAGCCATGGAAAGAGCCGTCGGCGAATCGGCGTTGCGTCTGGAGTCTCAAATGATCTTGCTCGCCACCGCCGTGAGCGGCGCGCCGTTTCTGGGCCTGCTCGGAACAGTCTGGGGCGTAATGGACACATTCTCCGGAGTGGCGCTGGCCGGCTCAGCGAATTTGCAGGCGATGGCGCCCGGTGTTTCGGGCGCTCTCATCACCACCGTAACCGGTTTGCTCGTCGCAATTCCTGCCATGTTCGGATATAACTTTCTCGTGACGAGTATTCGTTCCTTGATTGTCCAGAATGACAATTTCGCGGCCGAAGTTTGTTCCGAGTTCGAGCACAAATACGTCAACCACTCGGCCCGGCCGGTACTCGTCAATAAATAGCATGCGTCGTTTTTCCGATCGGCACACCCTGCAGACGCTTACGGAGATCAATGTGACTCCATTGCTCGATCTGGCGTTTGTCCTGCTGATCATATTTATCATCACGACGCCGTTGATGGAGAATAGCGTCAACCTGGTGGTACCCACCAGCGGAGAGGCAACC
>DATHPZ010000110.1:0-30779 GCA_035483355.1 Chthoniobacterales bacterium
CTGATCGAAAAATCGCAGTAGCCAAGGTTTACCGGCCTCGAAATTCTTCGTGACGTGGAAACGGTTCCAAACCTGAACCGTTCGACCGACGAATTGGTAACCGCCGGGACCTTCCATTCCGTAGATGCACAAGTAGGCGCCGCCTATCCCGACAGCATTCTCCGGGGTCCAAGTTCTTGCCGGATTGTATTTTGTGGTCACCAATCGATGACGCGGATCGATCGGAATGGCGACGGGGGCGCCCAGGTATACATCGCCAAGACCCAACACGAGATAGCTGGCATCAAACACGATATCCTTTACCTCTGCGATGCTTCTTAGACCGTTCACGCGCCGGATGAACTCCAGGTTGCTTGGACACCACGGTGCATCGGCGCGCACGGACTGCATATATTTCTGAATCGCCAGCAAGGTTGATTCATCTTCCCAGGACAGCGGCAGATGGACAATGCGTGTCGGCACTTCCATCTCGTCAGCGGGCGGAAGTTCTTTTTCGGCGGTCAGCAGGACGTCGAGTAACTCCCTCAGGGGAACCTTTTTGGGGTCGAAGTGGACCTGCAACGATCGAATACCGGGGGTCAGATCGACAATCCCGGAAAGTCGATGGCCCTGCACCAATTGCATCAGGGCATGGACACGGAAACGGAGATTTAAATCCAGAACCAGCGGACCATACTCCACCAGGATGTAAGAGTCTCCGGACGCTCGGTAGACGACACGTGGCCGACCGCCGGTGGCCTCGAGTTCGGCGAGGATCGCTTCGTCGCCGACGCTGGAGCGCAATGCCACGCTGACCGCTGGAACACTCGGAAGGGGCGTTAATGTTGCAAGTCCATGTTCCTGGGCGAGCTTTAAGTTCTCCGCCGCAATGGCAGTTAGCCGGCGGAAATGTACCGAATCTCCTGCTTTGAGCTGTCCAAGTTTCCAGAGTTCCGCGTCCACCACGACCGCAGGACAAACGAATCCGCCCAGACTGGGACCGTCCGGTCCAAGCAGGATCGGCATATCGCCGGTAAAATCGACGGCGCCGACAGCGTAGGCATTGTCGTGGATATTGGATGGATGCAGACCAGCTTCACCGCCGTCCGTCCGAGTCCAATTCGGCTTCGGCCCGATCAATCGGACGCCAGTCCGATTGGAGTTGTAGTGCACTTTCCATTCAGCGGAAAAAAATGTGTCGATGTATTCGGGCGCAAAAAAGTCGGGCGCGCCATGCGGTCCATACAAGACGCCAATCTCCCATCGACTGGAATAGGTCGGAACGATTGACGTTGGCAGAATTCGAAGGGCGGGCGCCATTCTTTCGGACTCGGTCGGGACGGCTCGGCTGTTTTTCCGAAGGCGAAGGACATCTCCGGCGCGAAGAACTCTTCCCCCGTGCCCTCCGAATCGACCCAGCGCGAAGGTCGACTTGCTTCCTAGATAGTCGGGAACATCCAGGCCGCCGATCACCAAAAAATACGACCGGGCGCCGCTTCCCCTGAGCTGTCCTATCCTCAAGGTTTGTCCCGCCCGTCCATGGACGACCGACCAGAATGCGATATCGACGCCGTCGAGATCGGCCTTCATTACTGCGCCGGTGAGACAAAAATCGCAGTCGGTGTTGAATCGGAGCGTTGGACCAGAAATGGTGATTTCCAATCCGGCAGCCTCCGGAGCGTTTCCGAGAAGTCGATTGCCGAAACGAAAAGCAAGTGCATCCATCGGACCGGAAGGCGGCACGCCGACGGCCCAGAATCCTAAGCGTCCTGGATAATCTTGAACGCTGGTTTGAGTTCCCGACTCAAGGACATCCAACGTTGCTGGCTTATATTTGATCGATGAGAGGAGCCGAGTCGTGACTTCGCCGCGCTTCACCTGTTCGTTTTCCAGAACCGCTGCGAGATAACTCTGATTGGTTTCGATTCCGTAGATACGGGTTTGTTGGAGGGCGTTCTTCATTTTCGTCAGGGCGCCCTGTCGATCGCCTCCTTTAACGATAATTTTGGCGATCAGCGGATCGTAGCAGGGTGAGATTTCCGTTCCCCGTTCAACCCAGGTGTCAATGCGCGTATCATTTGGAAAGAGCACTTCGGTCAGGAGTCCCGAGCTGGGCTGGAAGTTCTTGTTGGGATCCTCCGCGTAGAGGCGGACTTGAATAGAGTGGCCCTCGGAAACGGAGATTAGAGTTTCTAAAGGCGGAAGTTCACCCGCCGTAAGCCGGATCATCCATTCCACCAGGTCGATGCCGGTCACCGCTTCGGTGACGCCATGCTCGACTTGAAGACGCGTGTTAACCTCCAGGAAATAAAACGTTTGCGCGAGCCGATCATAAATAAACTCTACGGTTCCGGCAGAAGCATAGTTGACGGTTTTGCCGAGACTGACGGCAACTTCGAAGAGTCGTTTACGGACGGCATCTGAAAGATTGGGTGCCGGTGTCTCCTCGACGACTTTCTGGTTTCGCCGTTGGATCGAGCAATCGCGTTCGCCGACGGCCAGGACCCGACCTTTGCCTTCGCCGAAGATCTGAACCTCGACATGGCGCGCCATTTCGACATATTTTTCGAGGTAAACTCCGCCCTGTTTGAAATTGGCTTCTCCCAGACGCTTGACCGTGGCAAATCTTTCCTGCAAATCGGCCGCCGACCGGCAGAGTTGGAGACCGATCCCACCTCCACCCGCCGTGCTTTTGACCATGACCGGAAATCCGATCTGCTCAGCGGCTTTCGATGCTTCTTCCGCGTCCGTCAGCAGAGTGGTGCCGGGCAGAAGTGGTGCGCCGGCTTTGGCGGCTAGTTCACGGGCAACATGCTTGAGCCCGAACGATTTTATCTGTTCCGAAGTCGGGCCAATAAAGCGGATGCCGGCATTTTCACAGTCAGCAGCAAACTCCGCGTTCTCGCTCAGAAACCCGTAGCCGGGATGGATCGCCTCACAGCCCGAATTTTTTGCTACCGAAAGAATCTGCTGGGCGTTGAGATAGCTCTGGTTGGCTGGGGCCGGTCCGATCCGGAACGCTTCGTCTGCCAGAGCAACGTGCATCGTGTGCGCATCCGCGTCTGAATAGACCGAGACCGCCTGGATGCCCAGTTTGCGTAAGGTACGAATCACGCGGCAGGCGATCTCGCCACGATTGGCCACCAGGACTTTGGTAAACATGGAGCGGAACCGTGCCGATGTTTAATCCCAGAGTAACAATCGAACGGGCGTCGGGTTATAAGCGTTGCACGGGTTATTCAATTGAGGGCAATTCGAAATCAACGCGATGACATCCATCTCCGCTCGCATTTCGACATAGCGACCTTTGTCGGAAACGCCGTCTGCAAACGTAAGACCACCCTCCGGCGTGACCGGCACATTCATGAAAAAATTGATATTGTGAGTAATGTCACGCTTGGAGTAGCCGTAAGTCGAATTTGCCACCGCCAGGAGGAAGGAGTCCCGACAGTTGTGCATATGTTTCTTCTCGATCGCGTATCGTACCTGATTGCTCTCGGCCGAGCACGCTCCACCGAGGGTATCGTGCCGCCCGCAGGTATCCGCGACGATGGTCAGCAAGACATGGCCTTCGGAAGAGATGAGTTTTGTTCCGGTCGTCAGATAGATACTGCTTTGCTCCCGGATGGTGTCTTGTGCGCTGTAGCGATCTGTTCGATCGTGCGCATTATAGAAAAGGGTGTCGACAGCCTGGTTGCCTTCCAGATCGACGATCCGAAATGATTGACCGGCCGCAATCTCATGCATCCATGCTTCGCCGGACAACACCGTGTAGTCGTAGACGGCGTCTTCCGGGTGCAGCTGGCTTTCGGTATAGATCAGTGTGCTCATGTTTGAGATGGTGGCGGGCTGGAGCTCGATGACCGAAAAAGTGCTTCGGTTAAGATAAATGCGCGGGTATTTTCCGGACAAGCCGTTCGGCATGGATCATCGGCGGCGGGTTGGTCGGATTTCCAGACCGCGATATGCACCGGCTTTGGGTGGTACTGCGGATCAGGATCCATTGGATGCAAACAGGTGTTGAGGATCAGGAGCGTGTCCATTTCTGCGCGCAGGTCAACGCAGCTGGCAGGGGCCGAATTTCCTCTCACGAAATGCATTTTGCCGTCGCCGTCGACGGTGACTTTGCTGAAAAAGTTTATGTTGGCCACCAGATCTATTTTGCCGAGTCCCCATTTGCCGAGCTCGATCAGGAACTGGTCACGAGCGTTTCGGTGAAAGGCGTTGCGGTCTTCCTGGTAAGTTGAGGTACCGTATTTTGCCCGGACCAGCGCAGGCGTCGAGTGTCCCGCAAGCGGATCGTGCCATCCACAGGTGTCCGCCGAAATGGAGCAAAGAACGTGTCCCATGTCGCTCAAGAGGACGTTCCCGGTGGTCAACTTCGCGGTGTGCTGAGCTTTAAGAGTATCAGGCAGATTGAGGCGATCGAGCGGTTGATGCAGGTTGTAGAGCATCGCTCCGACGTTGGCGCCCGATTCAATGGCGGTAAGTCGGAGGGTGTGATGACGTTTGAGGGCATAAGACCACATCGCTCCACCCGGGATATCTTCCTCGAAAAGAAGACGAACGCTTGGAATCGCTGGCGAGGGTGTCATGATTTTTAGCGGCCCTGGTTTCCCGATCGCTGATTTGACCCGTATACGCGAGGGGGCAGGGGGTGCAGCGGTGGCATAAGCATGGTGGTGAGAGTTAGCTTCCCTGTTTTTACCCCTTTGAGGGTGAGTAGTTGGTCTGCAATACTCTGGAGTTTGCGAGCGGGTCCCTGCACGAGCAGGACCTCGATGCGATGATCGTTTTCCAGTTGAACGTGAAGGGAGCTAATGACCTCATCGAGATAACGGCGCTCAAGCTCAGCCAAGCGCTGCAATAAATTCCCTTTTGATTCGTCGTAGACGATGGTGATCGTCCCAGCCATCAGCGTATCTCCCTGGTCTTCCCGGTGTTCGAGGGCGGATTGAGTCACCATCACGGAGATTGCTTTCGAACGGCTTTCCCAACCTCGCTCCGCAACGAGTTGGTCTAATTCGCAGAAAACGGACTCAGGCAGCGAGACGCTGATCCTTTGGACTTTGCCTTCGGAATTTCCGTTTGGACGTTTGGTTCGCGATTTCACAGGAAATGGACACTAGGGAAAACGTATCGGCGAGTGAGCGGATCGGCTTTTGCAGGTGCTGCTATTCGACTTCGTCGTCCACGCGCGTTAGCCGTAAGGTCGGAAGTTTGTCTCCAGCGGACTCACTGAGGGGATGAATCAGCTCTTCAAGGCGTTTCTTGGTGGCGAGAAATTCCGGCGAAATAAACTGGTCGGGCCCGCGCGGTCGAGGCACCGGCACTTCAATCAGCTCATCGACTCGACCGGGATGGGGTTTGAGAACCAGGATCCGATCGGCGAGATAAATTGCTTCGTCCAGGTCGTGCGTAATGAAAACGATCGTTACGTCGACGTTCCGCCAGATCTGGAGAAGATAAGACTGCATCTGGCACCTCGTCTGCGCATCCAGGGCGCCAAAGGGCTCATCCATGAGTAGCACTCTCGGCTGATTAGCCAGTGCGCGCGCGATGGCGACGCGTTGTTTCATTCCTCCCGATAGTTGGTGAGGGAACGAATTTTCGAACTTTGCCAACCCGACCATCTCGATCCACTGGCGCGCGGTTGGTTCAGCCTCGCTGGAGGAATGTCCGGTCATTTTGAGGCCGAACATGACGTTTTGTTTCACCGAAAGCCACGGGAAAAGTGTGTAGCCCTGAAAAACCATACCGCGCTCGGGACCAGGGCCGCTCACGCGCTTGTGATCGAGTAAAACTTCTCCCGCGGTTGGTGTTTCGAGTCCTGCCAGAATTCGGATCAACGTTGATTTTCCGCAACCAGACGCTCCGATGACACAGATGAATTCGCGTCTGTGAACGACGAAATCGATATTCTGCAGTGCTACCACTTCCCCCTGCGCCGAAGAAAAGCACTTTTGCAAATCGCAGACCTCGAGAACGACAGGACGCGCTTTGAGCCGGCCAAAACGTGCGGCCACATTAGGTGACTGCGTTCGATAGTCTGGAAGATCAATTGTTGCCTGGCTCATGTCATCGTTAACTGCGTGACCGATGATTCAGCCTTCGGCGATTGATTCGCCGGCGGCGGTTGCTCGATTTTGCGCGCGCTCTTGACTGTCGATCGGGCCCTCCTGGTATAGGGGAAGAGAATTCCTCTAAACCAACCCAAAAATTGATCAGTGAAGAAGCCAATTATTCCGATCAGAATAATGACTGGGAACACCGCGTCGAAATTGCGCCAGCGCCCCTGGGTTTCGATGAATTCGGTCAGGCCTGTCTTAACGCCAATTAATTCCGCGATCACCATCCAGGTCCACGACCAGCCCAGAAGAATTCGCAGGTCGTTATAGAGATCCGGCATTATTCCTGGAATAACGACATGCGTAAAAAGCTGGCGAGACTTTGCTCCGAGCGTTTGCGCGGCTTCCAGGAGAGCATGATCGAGTTGCCGGGTCGTCTTTGCTATCACCAGGACCATCTGGAAGAATGTTCCAATGAAGACAAGTGCGACCTTCGGTTCGTCGTGGGCGCCAAAAATCGCGACCAGCAGAGTGCTGAACGCCGGTGCCGGCATGTAACGGAAGAAATCAATGAATGGCTCCGAGACCTTCGAGCAGAACGAGTAGGTACCACAGAAAATACCGATCGGAACGCCCACCAGACACGACAGCAAGAACCCCGTAAAGACGATTCGAATTGAGATCAACAGGCGGCTGAACAGCGACAACTGACCCAGTTCGCCGCCCGCGGTGAAGTTATACCATCCGGTCGTCAGCACTTCATGGGGGGCGGGCAGGTAAGACGGATTTGATGGTGTCCCTTGCGGAACCAGGCTGAGGAGCGGCTGATCAGGAAGTTTCCGCGCATCAAAATTCGGGCCGGTGGCGGAAAGCATCTCCCAATCCTGACGAATGACCTCGAGGTTTTCAGGACTGAGAGCCGGCTTTTGCAGGACCAGGGCCCCGGTTGCAAGTTTCTTCCAGATTTCGAAAATTGCCGCGTCATCTTCACGCTGGTTTGGGCGGAGCCACCCATTGGAAATCGCCAGCGGAGCTAGTTGACGCAGCTTCTTCAGATTATCCCGCCGGACCATGACGCCGGATGAACCTCGGCCATTCTTTCGATCTTCGAGAATTCTCGCATTCGCCTCTCGTACAGCTTTTTGGAATGTTGGGAAAAATTCTTTGCTGACGTGATCACCGGCTGTGTAGACGGTTGAGACGTCGGTTCGGTCGGCCGACACTTCAAGTCGGATGTCCGGATGCCAAATGAATGGTACATAGCTGGCGATGCACCAGATGGTCAACGGCAGCAAAAACGAGAGCGCCATCAATAAAGTGGCGCGGCGTCCCGAGAGTTCCTCCCGGATTTTAAACCAGCGCTCGTGACTGGTCGCCGGTCGTTTCATTGCGGTCACCCTTCGCGACCCTGTCGCGAGATTGACAACTGGTATTTCGAGGACAGGACACTAGTTGTTCGCTGTCTTGGCGCCGGCCGATTTTGCGTATTCCTCCGTCAGGCTCGGATCCAGGTAGCCCCGAAAATCCACGTGCTGCTTGTAGACCCCATTGTTCACATTGAAATCGTCGACATTCTTGGTTGAACCAAATAGGGAATCGAGACTATCCCCTTTCTGCCAATGGTGGAGAGCTTCTTTCAGCGAAAGGATATGAGTGCCTTTGAAGAATGGCTCATACTCTTCGGGCTTCACGTTGTCGCGGGCCGCCAGTATTTTTAGAGCTTCATCCAGATTGCCTGGATCATCCAGGTAGGCAACGATGCGATACCAGACCCCGACGACTTTCGCCCAATCTGCGCGATTCTTCTCCAGGCTTTCTCTGGAGACGTAGAGCAAATCATAGATCAGTCCGGGTGCCTCGGCGGAGGTGAAGATTGGCTTGGAACCCTGAACCGTCTTCAGCGCCTGTCCGGAATTTGGCTGCCAGGCGGCGATCGCGTCGACCGCTCCGGCAGCGAGTACCTGTGGCGTTTCATTGGTCGGAGTATTAACGAGTTTCACGTCGCTATCGCTCAATCCGCTGACACTGAGCGCCCGTTCCAAAAGCAAATGATCCACCAGACCGATTTCGACGCCGACTTTTTTGCCGGCCAGTTGCTTAACGGCATCGATTCCGGGTTTAGCGACAATCATGTCGTTCCCGCTGGAGAAATCGTTGACCAGAATGCCGACGGAGGGTTTGCCGCTCGAGCCAGTGACCAGTGCATCGCCGTTGGTCATACAAACAGCGTCGGCCTTTCCGGTCGAATAGGCGTCCATGGAAGGGGCGTAATCGTACCACATGAATTGGACATCGACGCCTGCTTCTTTGAACCAGTTCTTTTGGATGGCGATCTCCCAGGCCACCCACCCAGGCCAATCGCTGTAAGCGATTTTGAGTGATTCGGCGTGAGCGACAGCAAGACCAGACACGGCGGCGGTAAACAAAACGCAGTATCGCAAAGCAAAGCAGATGGAAGATCGAAACGGGTTCATAGGCAGAGGATCAAGACCGAGTATTACTGTTCTGATGATTCGTAATACCGGCTACAGCACTCCATGTGCCATCCAATGGCCATCCACCGGATTTTTATTTCCAAACAAGTGAGTGACAGCTGATCGATCATCTCACGAGACTTCATGGGTGATGAAATTCTCGGGGCTAGAGGCCCAAAAAAAAGAGGCACCGGCAGATCGCCGGCACCTCTTGGTTTCATTTGAATCTTTAACTTGGCGGCCGACTAAAACTCAAGCACTAGATCGACGGCGAATGTCCACTGGTCCGCCTTGGTATTCTGATTGAACGGCGCGGTATTGTTCAATGATGCGTCGTAGCGGACCTCCGGGCGAATCAGCAGCCCGGCGATCGGTTTCGGCAAAGGCGGTTTAACAGTCACGCCCCCCGTAACTTCGAGGTAGGTGGTATTCCCGCCGCCCAGGTTGCTGGGATCGAAAGGAAAGTTGGGATTAAACACGTTGTCTCCACGCTCGAAGTGAATGAAATCGTTGTTGGCTCGAAACTGGGCGACATAAAATCCCCCTGAATCCCGGTAAATCTCGCCGCGTATTCCTAGCTGCAGCCAATCGTTCACAGAATACGTGAAATATTGGGCAACGCCTCCAGCCCACTTGCCGCCGTCGACGCTGTCCACAACGAGGTTCATGTCTGTGATGGAGGTGAAGTTCTTGGTGACCTTCCAGGTCGTCGTGATGTCGTTCACAAAACGCCAATCGTGATTGTTGAGAGTGTTTTCCGGTCCAGCGTCCGACAGAGCCAGGACGGTTAGATTGCCGTCCAGCAAATTCAGGCCGAGCCCGTATTCGACAGCGAGCGAGGAGTTATTGTCGCTAAACGTCATATTAATTCCGCGATTAACTCCAGCGTAGAGGTCGAGATATTTGTTCACGTGCAGCGTGGCGAGAGCTCCCGTATCGTTCTCCGGGATCCCGAAATTGAAGATGTAGCTGTGGGAATAGAAAACATTGTTACGCGGATCCAGTGTTTCTGCCGACATCGGGTCCTGGTATTTTCCAGCTTTGATGTCCAGACCGTTGGTAGCGGGGATTGGAATGTGGGCGCTGGCGTAAAGCTCAGGAAAATCAGGCTGGACACGCTCATCGGTGACCAGATCGAGGAAACCTACCGATTTCGTGTATCGGGCGTCGCTTCCGTACATGAACCAGGCTTTAAATCCCCAGTCGAACCCGGTGGCATTTGGGTCAAGGGCCCGCTCACCGACCACCGATAGTTGATTCAGCAGCGGTTCGTTGGCGCGGTCGGTCAACAGTTGACCGAAGTTGTGGTTATCGATTGCTGGATCCGGGTTGCCGGTGATTCCGGCTTCGATCCAACCGTAGAGTTTAAATCGCGGTTCCGGTGGTTTTGGTTGCTCAATGACTTTCTTCGGTTCCGCGGTCTCCTTGCCGTCAGAAGCTTTGACGACCGCCGGACTTGGAGCCGGGGTCGCTTGCTGCGCGTAGCACAAGCCTGAAGTTAGAGCGTAAGCTGCAACAACGCTTGCAGAAGCAAACCGGCTAAAGAGTTTCATTTCGAATATTTGTTTCATGTTGTTGGCAAGATTCCGTTTCCGCCAAGGTTAAGGAGTGGTCGGCTTGGCAGTCCGAACACCAGTGCGACGGCAAGAGCATTTTTCGCGCCTAGCCCGCAAGGATCAATGCATGGGGTGGATGGCAACATGGAAAGCAGGTTCCCCACGGACGGTGACGTTCGCGATGTGATATTAGCGGTGCATAGCCTGGCGGATGTTAGCGGTGCCATAGCCTGGCAACGGCAAACTGTATAAAATTTACGCCACGCGGGTGCCAATTGGCTAAATTTTGCCAGCAGCGAGCGTTTTGAATGGGCAAGTGAAGACTTGATTCCGACGACGAGGGGATGTTTTCGGCTGGTGGCACTACAAGCATGTACTGTTTTATCCTAGAGTACTGTACGCATTGGCATGACAGTTGCTTGTGGTGGTACGGCCTTCTTAGGGTCATAAATCAAAACCCAAAATACCACCCGCATGTCCGAAATTGATCAACCTGCTATCGCCAAGAAGACGCTTGGCTTAACCGGGTTAACCGTCAACGCCATGGCGCTCATTGCGCCCGGGGCGTTTCTCTGGTTGACCTTTGGCCCACAATCTCTCTACGGCCAACCGATGGCCGGAATTGCGATGTGGTTCGGCATCCTGGTTGCGCTGTTGCTCTGTTTTGCAACAGCCATCTCTTATGCCGAACTGTCTAAACTCTATCCAGGTGCCGGTTCGTCGTACTTCTTCGCCGAACAGGCTTTCCTCTCGAAATCGAAGGTTTTTCGATTTGCCCGGATTGCCAAATTCGTGGTTGGCTGGGCCAGCCATCTCTACTACTGGATTTACCCCGGTGTAATGGTTGCTGTGACAGCGCTCCTGGTTGGATACCTGGCCGGACAACTGTTGCCGACGATCTTTAACTCTGCGGTACCCAGTCCGCTGTTGATGATTTTGTTCTGTCTCGTTTTTCCGTTGTTCATTGGATACATTGCGTATAGCGGGGTGAATGCATCCACCGGAGTAAATCTTGCCGTCAATGTGGTACAAATCACGGCGCTGATTGTTTTCACGGTGATCGCCATCGGCTACCGGCTCAACCACGGTACTGAAGGTTCCAAAGGCATTACTCTAAATCCGGACGGTGTTCCGGTGACCAAAGTGATCGCGATGCAGACCACCAAGGATGACAAGGGGAACGATGTCACGAACCCGGTGAAGGACAAGGACGGCAACTATGTCTTTGAAAAGAACCCTGATGGCACCGACAAAGATTTTACCCTGTCGTGGGCGCCTGACCAGGGGCTCACCAAAGGGACGGATCCCAAGAATCCGACAGACACCTTCCAGTTTCACACCAGCGCGGCTTCGGTGATCGCCCCGCACGGGTTCAATTTTGTCCTCGTTCAGGCGTGTGTCGCCATCCTGATTCTCGTCGGCTTCGAATCGGTAACGTCGATGGGTGAAGAAGCGAAAAACGCCAAACGCGACATTCCTCGCGCGGTGCTCTTGTCGCTGGTCATTCAAGGAGCATTCTGCTACCTCTTTGAGTATTTCGGAGCGAACTTTTTCCTGAACAGCGGTTACACGATGCCAACCGCAGCTGCGTCACCGGCGCCAATTGGCGACATGATGCAGATTGTTGGGACGTGGGTCTTCGGAAGTCCGCAAGCCGGGTGGTGGTTCATGTTTATCCAAGCGATTACCGTGTTTCTGGCGCTAATCGGGACCACTCTGGCCTGCATGAATACCGGTGCGCGGGTAACTTTCGCGATGGGCCGCGACGACGAACTTGCCGGTAACCTAGGAAAGCTCCATGGCAAGAATCTGACTCCGCATGTGGCGGTTTGGACGCTCGCCATCATTTCGGTGATCATTGGCATCTTTGGGGTAGTGCTCTACTTCTGCGGCGGCGCGGCGGTGACTGACGACCAGATCAAAAGTTTGCCGCACAACATCTGGTATAGTTTCGGTATTTTCCCGCATGATACCGCGGCCAACATTCCGCAGAGCCTGCTCATTATCACGCTGGCCAGTAACTTCGGGACGTTCCTGCTCTACATGATGACCTGCATTATCGCGATCGTGGCATTTCGAGAACACCACATGTTCAATGGATTCAAGCATGTCGCCATTCCAGTGTTTGGCCTTTTGGCGAATTTGCTCTGTATGCTCTTCTATCTCGTTGGGCCATTCTCAGTTGCAGGCATGAGCTGGAAAGAGCCCTACATAGCCCTGGGGATCGCCGCGGTATGGGGCCTCTACGGTGTCTACCATTTCTATACTTCGAGCAAGAAGAAAGCCAAGTCCGTCATGGTTGAGGCTCCGAATCTGGCGTAATTCCTGCTGTGCCTTCTCGTGGGTGAGTCTTCCACCTCGGTGAGAGACGCACCGCTCGGAAGCCGTTCTTGAGAGCGGCTTCAGAGTGAGGGGATGTTCCGGTCCGACCTCGACACGCGCGACCTGCGTGGGGGGAGATAGGCTCCAGGAGTTGCGGGCCAGGCAAATTTGAGCTACGGGGTTGCTGCCGGTGAGCTGGGTAGCGGTCACACTTTGATCGGTGTGACCGCATCCGCTTTATGGGCTAAAAATAAAAATTCATTCTGGATGCGATTAAGCTTCGAGTCGAAGTCTTCCCCCGGACCGGTGCGGAAAAGAAATGAAGATAGCCTAGGATTTTGGCAACCGGACGAGGAAGCTGAAAGACTGCAGCGCGGAGCGATCTCGGTCGTCGCAGATGGAGTCGGCGGTCACGAAAATGGGGACATCGCGAGTAAAATGGCGGTTGAAATTGCCATTGCGACGTTCCAGCGGATGAATCCCGTGAACGCGCCGAAACAAATCCTCAAACAGATCTTCGATTCGGCGAATTTAGCGATCTACGAGGCGGGGATGGCTGATCCTCGTGGAGGCCGAATGGCGACGACCCTCTCGGTTTGCGTTTTTCGCGACAAGGAATTGTTCATCGGACACGTCGGAGACACCCGGGTTTATCTTGTGCGGCAGGAGAACCTGCGCCGGCTGACCGATGACCATTCCTACACCGCGATGCAAGTGAAGTTGCGGCTAATCAGCGAGCACGAGGCAAAGGCGAGCAGGCTTCGTTCGATGCTGACTCGAACCGTCGGGCCTGAACCGATAGTTCACTTCGATTATAAACATCTCAAGCTGATGTCGCGCGATCGCGTCGTTCAGTGCACCGACGGGCTTTACTGTTTCATGAATGACAGCGACCTCTGCGAAGGAGTCGATCGGCTCAACATGGATGAAATCTGTCCATACCTGATCGCGCTTGCAGAACGGCAGAAGACCGATGATAACCTTTCGGTGCAAGTTGTTCAAGTTGACCGGCTTGTCGAGCCCAAGATTGACCAGCCTATTTCTGTTCTGAAAAAAACAGGCGGGGGACACACCATCACTATGAGTAACGAAGTTAAACCCGGCGACGTCATAGATGCCCGGTTTGAGATTGAGAGCGTGATCAGCCGGAGTGGGATGGCTTCCATCTACAAGGCGAAAGACCTTCAGACCGGACAGACTGTCGCGATCAAGATTCCCTACATGCAGTTGGAATCGGATCCGGGGGCTTTTTCCCGATTCCAGCGCGAGGCGGAGATCGGAGAGTTGCTGGATCATCCCAATATAATCAAATTCATCAAGGTCCCGAACAAAAGCCGCCAATACATTGTGACCGAGTTCCTTGAGGGCAAGCCCTTGAGTACGGTGCTGAACGAGATGCGGCCTCTGGCGATCCCGGAAGCCGTCCAGATTGCCAGTTACGTCTGCGGTGCGCTGGCGCACATGCACGAACACAAGGTTGTGCATCGCGATCTCAAGCCGCAAAACATTATGATTTGCGACGACGGTACCCTGAGGATTATTGACTTTGGGATCGCGAAATCGACGGAGATGCGCAGGCTGACGTTTGCCGGGTTCACGCCGGCAATGGGAACGCCCGATTATATGGCGCCGGAGCAGGTCAAGGGAAAACGAGGGGACGAACGAACCGATATCTACAGTTTGGGAGCAGTCCTCTACGAGATGTCGACAGGTTCAGTGCCATTCGAGGGTCCGAATCCTTTTATCGTCATGAACTCGCGCATTACGGGTGATCCAGTTGCTCCACGCAAACTTAATCCGGAGATCTCCGAACCACTGGAAGAGATTATTCTGCACGCCATGGAGCGTGAACCTGAACGCCGCTATCAATCGGCGATCGCCATGAAAAAGGAGTTGGACGATCCGGAGTCGGTCAAGATCACGGGGCGCCATCATCATCTTAAGTCGCCAAAGGTTTGGAATACCCGATGGCAGGGGTCACGCTTGATCGTTCTGTCTGTCGTCGTGCCGATAGTGGTGTTCGCTGGTGCTTTATTCTTTACCCATTGCCATGGAGTTGGTCACCCCTAGGAGGAGCCGAGGAGCCGAGGAGCCAAGGAGCCACCCCATGGGAATCGCGCGTGATGATTTGAAAAGAAGCTTTGTTCCTACGCGGACCTCGCTTGTTTTAGGGACTAGGAGATGAAAGAATCCCACTCCTGGCTCCTTGGCTCCTGTCATTGATCGCTGATGCATATTGAGAAGCTTACCCGCGAGGCGTTTGCCCCATTCGGAGAGTTGATCACGCTCGCCGGAGCGCGGCATTATCCGATTAACGGCGGTACCACCGAGCGGTTCCATGATCTGGCTTCAATTGATGTTTCCGATCAAGGTGGCAAGCCTTTGATCAGTTTGTTCCGCAGCGAACCGCGGCGATTGCCGTTTGAGATCAGAATTATGGAACGCCATCCGCTCGGGAGCCAGGCGTTCATCCCGCTTTCCAGAGGCCGCTACCTCGTAGTTGTGGCGGCGCCGGGCCAGTTCGACGAGCGGACGGTGCGCGTCTTTCTCGTCAAGGGGAGTGAAGGTGTAAACTACGCAAAAGCCGTCTGGCATCACGGCCTGTTCGTGCTGGACGAGCAGAGCGACTTCATGGTGGTCGATCGGGGTGGTCCTGGTGTCAATTGCGAAGAGATCTCGTTGTCCCAACCAATTCTGATTACCGAGCAGGCAATAGCAGCGATGGATCTTGGAAATCGTTCTATTTCCACTTTGTAATGCTCAAGCAAGGCATTCGTCAGCTCCGTTGGCTCATAGTGCACCATTAACCAACTCAGAAAATCTATGACGAGAAAATCACTAAAACCGCTCGCCTTGAGCGTACTCTTGCTTGGAGGTGCTGCACTTTCCCTGGCAACGGGTTTCGCCTTGAACAGCGGAGAAAAGAGCAACGGGACGCAAAATGCCCCTCTGAACGTCCAAGTGGACAATAACCCATTGACGCGAGACGTGAAGGAGGCCAGCAGCTTCGCGCCAATCGTAAAAAAAGTTGCACCAAGCGTGGTGAAAATTTTTGTCACGATGAAAGGCGGGAACAATTCGTTGACGGATTCTGATAACGATTTTTTCCACCACTTCTTTGGAGAAGATGGATCGAATAAGACAAACCCCGGCAGGCTTCATGTGCCGACGGAACATGGGCTTGGATCGGGCGTCATCATTTCGCCCGACGGCTATATTCTGACCAATAATCATGTGGTAAATAACGCCAGCGAAATCCATGTCGCTCTGAACGATGGCCGGCAGTTCACTGCCAAGCTTATTGGCTCGGATCCGAAGACAGACGTCGCCCTGATCCGGATCAAGGCGGAGAATCTGCCCGCCGTAACTTTGGCAGACAGCGATAAGATAGAGGTTGGAGATGTTGTTCTGGCGATCGGCAACCCTTTCGGAATTGGTCAAACGGTGACCAAAGGTATTGTGAGCGCAAAAGATCGGACGACTTCGGGAGAAATGGATGAAGACTTCATTCAGACCGATGCCGCCATTAACCCCGGCAATTCGGGCGGTGCGCTGGTTGACACTGAAGGACGACTTGTTGGAATCAATTCAGCGATTCTGACGCATAGCGGGGGAAATCAGGGTATCGGCTTTGCGGTGCCTTCCAACCTCTGCCGATGGGTGATGGACAGCCTGGTGAAAAACGGTCGCGTTGATCGTGGATTCATGGGAGTGATGATCCAGAACCTTACGCCGGATTTGGCGACAGCATTCAAGCTGGACCGCACGACCGGTGCGCTGGTGGGAGATGTGAGCCCGGGCAGTCCCGCCGATAAAGCCGGATTGAAGAGCGGCGACGTGATTACTCAATTGAATGGCCAGCCGATCGAGGATGCCAGCCAACTCAAACTTCGAGTGGCCGAATCGGCCCCCGGTTCAAAGGTTCAGATCGGCGTCAATCGGAATGGCGAATCCAAGACCTTCGATGTCACGCTCACCGACCTGCCTGAAAATAAGGTGGTGAAATCGGACGATGAGAACGGGAACACGAAATCGGAAGCTCTAGCGGGTGTCGGTGTTGCTGATCTCGATCAGAATACCCGCGCCGAATTGAAGATACCGGCGCAAGTGCAGGGTGCGGTTATCACGGAGGTGGCGCCGGACTCGGCGGCTTACCAAGCCGGTTTGCGAACCGGGGACGTGATCACCGAGCTTAACCGGATGCCGGTCAAGAACGCTCAGGACGCGGTCGCAGATACCGAAAAGTCGGCTGGTAATCAAACCCTGGTGAAAATCTGGACCAAGGGTGGCAGTCACTACCTGACTGTCGATGAGTCGAGTCAAAGTTAAGCGAAGAGACGGAGTTCGATGCTCTCCCAGGGAAATCGGGAGAGCATCTTTGCTTTCGTGTAGGTAAGAAAACCGTTCCGCTGAATCCTCTCCGGGGACAGGACAGCAAGCTTGACACAGGCAGACAATGACCTTGACAAACGGCAGTACGGGAATTGAGGAAATCTGTTATAGTCCTGTTTTTCCTATGCGCATACTGGTGGTCGAGGATGACGACAAAATCGCATCATTCGTGGTAAATGGTCTCAAACAGAGCGGATTTGCGGTTGATCGCGCAAAGGATGGCGACCAGGCGCTCGACTTTGGGTTGTCGATTTCCTATGACGCGGCGGTTCTAGATTTGATGTTACCGGGTCTGGATGGCCTTGCGGTCTTGCGCCAGCTCCGCCAGAAGAAGGTTTCTCTACCAGTGCTGATCCTCAGCGCGCGCGCCGGGGTGGATGATCGGGTGCTCGGGCTGCAATCCGGAGGCGACGATTACCTGACAAAACCGTTCGCATTCTCTGAGTTGCTCGCCCGCGTGCAAGCTCTGATCCGTCGATCGACCCACTCGGCAGAGCCGAGCCACCTATCGGTGAGCGATCTGAAGATGGACCTCTTCACGCGGGAAGTCGTTCGTGCAGGACAAAAAATTGAGCTCCAATCCCGCGAATTTGCTTTACTCGAATTGTTGTTGCGTCATGCCGGACGCCCCGTTACTAAGACGATGATTCTCGAACACGTCTGGGACTTTAGTTTCGATCCTCAAACCAACGTTGTCGATGTGCTGGTACATCGGCTTCGGGCAAAAGTTGACAAGAGCTTTCCACAGAGGTTGATCCACACGGTCCGAGGTGTTGGCTATGTCGTCCGGGCAAATTAGCAGGATCTGGCAAAGTTTTGCTGTTCGACTGAGCCTTTGGTTTGCCGCCACTTTCACCGTCAGCGCAGTCATTCTATTCGCGCTTCTTTATCTACTTCTGACTTCTTTCTTCGAGCAGGGCGAACGGGAAATTATCCTGGCCCGGTTAAAGGAGTGCGCGGCGGTTTATGAAACCCGGGGACTTCTGGCACTCAACGATTTGGTTCATCGAACGGATTTCGATCAAAACGAGGGCCCATTTTTCATACGTGTCACGGGTCCGCAACAAAGTGTGTTATTGCTGGTGGCGCCTCAGGATTTTGTGAGGACGGCAAACAAGGCGGTCGACGAGAACGATGTCAGACACAAAGACTGGCTGCAGATCCCCAAGGATAACCGCACCGAATTCATTATCGCGAGGACACTGCTAAGCGATGGATCAATCCTGCAGGTTGGGCGAAGTATCAACCGGAGCGAGACGCTGTTGGGCCCTTTCCTGAGTTCCTTTCTTCTCGTGATGGCGCCGACTTTCCTGCTTGGCTTAGTCGGCGGGGCGATTTTCGCTCACCGGGCGACAGCGCCCGTTCGCGAAATAATGCGGACGGCCCGGAAAATCATTAACACCGGGAATTTGGCAGAACGCGTGCCCGAGAGTCAGGCGCAAAGCGAATTAGCAGAACTCGCACGTCAGTTCAACCGTGTCTTGGAGAAAAACCAGTCCTTGATAAGGGGTATGCGTGAAGCGCTCGACAATGTCGCGCACGATCTCCGGACTCCATTGACCCGGATGCGTGGCTCCGCAGAATTCGCGTTGCAGACCGATACAGAGGCACCGAAGCGCGAGGCACTGGCGGATTGCATCGAGGAATCCGACCGGGTCTTGACGATGCTCAACACTCTGATGGATATCACGGAGGCCGAGCACGGGATGATGCGACTGCACCGGGAACGAAGATCCGTTTCACAACTATTGGAAAATGTAATTGAGGTCTATCGATTGGTTGCCGACGAAAAGAAGATCGAAATAACTGCGCATTGCGACGGCCCTTGCTATGCGGATGTCGATCCGAATCGCATCCAACAGGCTCTGGCGAACCTTCTGGATAATGCGGTTAAATACACCCGCGACCATGGTCAAATTTCAATCCAATGCTCCTCCTCGGATGACACGGTGCATGTAAGGTTCAAGGACGATGGAATCGGCATCCCCGTCGCGGAACAACCGAGGATTTGGGACCGTTTGTATCGGGGTGACAAGAGCAGAGGACAACGCGGCCTCGGCTTGGGACTTAGCCTTGTCAAAGCCGTTGTAGAAGCGCACGGGGGACGTGTGACTGTGCAAAGCGCCGAAGGGACCGGTTCGGAATTCAGTGTCTTGTTGCCTGTTGGCGCGAAGATAGAACTGGAACCATGACGATACGGTTCTCCTCTACGCTGCGGATTCGGTCGCCTCTTCGGTTACGAAAAGCCTAATCAGGATCGCGGTCGCATGATCAAGTCGTATCTTCGAGAAGCGAACGGAATATTGGCGATGATCCTGGGTGTAAAAGTACCGGATCAACGGCGGGGAATCCGAGCCGTAACGAGAAAGTGTCGCGATGTGCGCCAGCAAAATGGCGATGAAGCCAAATTGAATCTGGGTAAGGGGCTTCTGCCCGATAAACTCGCTTCCGATTTTGAAATGAACACTGACCTCTCCGAATTCCTCGATCGGCGTCAGTTGGATTTCCGATGCGCCGGCCTCCAGAGCCGCTTCCAAGACAGAGAAGGTGAAATCCCCGGCATGAACATCTTCAGGCATCCCCCAGTCGATGACACGCGGGTACGGGTCGCGCACGATACGCGGTTCGCACTTACTTCCTCCGGTGGGTCTGAGCAGGCCTTTGTCTGGTCCGTTTTTTTGTTCGCTCATAACAGCTAGACAGATTGCATCTATATTATTCCTATTTCCAGGGGTCGATGCGAAATTGGGACGAGGAATTCCCAAAAACGGAAAATCAAGAGCTGCTGTTGGCGGTTGGCACGCGACGAACAAATTATAAGAGGCTCAGCGGCATCATCTTACGACTGAAATAAGGACATTGGCATCAATCTTGCTTTTAATCTTATCCCGTGAGAGGATTACAAACAGGTCTGCTGATGTTGATGATTTGTGGTGCGGTAAATCTGCAAACTGATCAGGCGATTTGGAACAACCTCTCCCAAATTGTGGTGCGGCTAGTCGGGTGATCGTCATGCTGAACCCGTTTTCAACCGAACGCCGGACCTCTCGCGGCAATAAATCCTTGATCGCGACGCCGCGACCGTAGGATTTGTCATGGAAAATATCTAAAAGAGAAATGGTTAATCATATGTCTATAGAGCAAAACGCGACGCAATGGGTTGACTCACAGATTCAGCGTCAAATAGGTGCGACTAAAAGCCGAAAATCGATCAACCACGCGCGATCCCGCAGGCGCGGTGAACGCCGCGAACGACCTCTGAACGTTTTAGGATGCCTTGCGCTGATTCACGCGATACGTTCGGCCGATTCCGGCGATCGAGCCCGTGTGGCGGCACGGCGTGGAACGACTGCGTAGAGTAAACCACTGCCGGAAATCGGGTGTTGCGATTTCTCCGGTCGTTGCTCGATGAGTGAAGCCGATCGGAGTTAGTTTTCATGCTGGGGACATGTCGCTCTTAGATCCGGTGAAATGCAATCCGTCAGGCCGAAGATTGTTTTCAAAATGTTTGACATCCAGAAGAGATAAACCGCAGCCTCGAAATAGTTCGGGGTGAAATGCCCCGAATTCCGCAGATGAGCAACTCGCGACGAAAAATCACGTTTATCGGGGCTGGGAGCACCGTTTTCGCAAAGAATCTGCTTGGCGACATTCTATCGTTTCCGGAGCTTGCCGACTCCTCGATTTGTTTATTCGATATCGACGAGAACCGTCTTAAAACATCGGAGGTTGTCGCGCAGCGAATCGCCCGGACGCTCAACGCTTCGGCTACCGTGGAAGCAACCACTGATCGTGACCGCGCTTTGGACGGGGCCTCTTATGCGATCAATATGATCCAGGTCGGTGGGTACCGGCCTTGCACGGTCACCGATTTCGAGATTCCGAAGCGGTACGGTCTTCGTCAGACCATCGCCGACACTCTTGGGATCGGTGGAATCATGCGAGCGTTGCGGACGATCCCGGTGCTGATCGATATGTGCAGAGACATGGAGCGACTCTGCCCTCAGGTGGTTCATTTAAATTACGTCAATCCGATGGCGATGAATTGCTGGGCGTTGAGCGAAGCCACCAAGGTGCGAACGATCGGACTTTGCCACAGCGTTCAACATACCGCGGGTGAACTCGCCCACGATATCGGCGTGCCCGTCGAGGAAATCAACTATGTCGTCGCCGGAATTAATCACGTGGCTTTCTACCTGAAGTTTGAGCGCAACGGACAGGATCTTTATCCGGAAATCCGTCGCGTTGTTGCGGAGGGTCGGGTGCCCGACGATAACCGTGTCAGATATGATGTATTTAACCGGCTTGGCTATTTCGTCACAGAGTCGAGCGAACATTTCTCTGAGTACGGCCCGTGGTTCATCAAGCGAGGTCGGGAGGACCTGATCAAAAAATTCAATATCCCGCTTGATGAGTATCCTCGTCGTTGTGAATCGCTAATCGGTGAATGGGAAAAGCTCCGAGCTAATCTGGAAACTTCGGACCGGCCGTTTGAGATTCGGCGCAGCGTCGAGTTCGGATCGTTGATCATCCACAGCCTGGAGACCGGCATTCCTCGGGTCGTCTATGGCAATGTCGCGAATCAAAACTTGATCGAAAACCTGCCCGCCGGCTGCTGCGTCGAGGTTCCATGCGTGGCGGATAAGAACGGAGTGCAACCCATTCGGATCGGGCGAATTCCCTCCCACCTTGCTGCCCTCATGCAGACGAACATTAACGTGCAAGCGCTGACGGTGGAAGCCGTTCTGCAGCAAAATCCGGAGCGGATCTATCAGGCAGCGATGCTCGATCCGCATACGGCCGCGGAGCTTGATCTCGATCAGATTTGGGCGCTTGTGAATGATTTGCTCGCGGCTCACGGCGAATGGATACCGGAAAAGTTGCGGTCCGGCCGAAAAGTTGCCTGAAGAGTGCACAAAACAAATGGCGCAAAGATGAACTCAACGCAAACTCCTCATCGGCGTTATAATGCTCTTACTGGCGACTGGATTCTCGTTTCTCCACACAGGACGCAGCGGCCGTGGCAGGGCAAGCAAGAATCGGCGGCCCGGGACACGCGTCCCCAATACGATCCAAAATGTTATCTCTGCCCCGGGAACGACCGTGCGGGAGGCGCTAAAAATCCGGTCTATACCTCGACGTATGTTTTCACGAACGACTTCGCCGCAATCATGCCGAACGGCACGTCTTCCGTCGAAGGCGGTGAGCTAATGCGCAGCCAGTCTGCCTCGGGAACTTGCCGAGTCATCTGCTTTTCGCCCCGGCATGATTGGACGTTGCCTGTGATGCCGCAGGACGCAATTCGGGGGGTCATCGAGGTGTGGACGGAGCAGACCGAAGAACTTGGGCGTAAATACCGCTGGATTCAGATTTTTGAAAACAAGGGCGATATCATGGGCTGCTCAAATCCGCATCCACATGGTCAGATCTGGGCCAGCGACTTCCTTCCCAACGAACCGTCCAAAGAGGATCGACAACAGCTCGCGCATCTGCGAGAAAAGGGATCCGTCCTCTTAGTGGATTATCTGAAGCTTGAGTTGGAGCAGGAAATACGCATTGTCGTCCAGAATCATGATTGGGTCGCGCTCCTTCCCTATTGGGCGACTTGGCCCTATGAGATTCTGCTTCTGCCCCGCCGGCCCGTGCTGCGGCTGCCGGACTTGCAAGACTCCGAACGAGTCAGTCTGGCAGATATTCTCAAACGTCTTCTGACCCGGTACGACAATCTCTTTGAAGTCTCATTTCCTTACTCCATGGGCTGGCATGGAGCACCGTTGGACGCAGGGGAATTCGGTCACTGGCAATTGCACGCGCATTTTTACCCGCCCCTCCTGCGCTCTGCATCCGTCAAGAAATTCATGGTTGGCTATGAGATGCTCGGTGAAGCGCAGCGCGATTTGACTCCGGAACAGGCGGCGCAGACGCTTCGTGACCAATCGGAAATTCACTTCCACGAAAGACGGCCATGAAGATCCTGGTCACGGGCGGCACCGGGTACATTGGTAGCGTGGTTGTGGAACAATCATCCGGGAGTTGCGCTGAATCCTAAAACCAGGAGAGGCGTCCTGGCAACAGCTCGAAAACTTAAGTTTCTCAAAGAAACATAGGCCTGTATCGGGGCCGATCAGGCCCGGCCCCCGCCTGCTGTGCAATCTTCTTCGTCAGTCCCGATTTAAGGATATTCTCGCGGAGAAATCGAGCGGCGCATGATTGCTATCGAGACTCTTTCCAAAAGATTTGGCAGTTTTCTTGCACTTGACCATGTCGAGTTGGCGATCGGTACCGGTGAACTGTTTTTCCTTTTGGGTCCCAGTGGCTGCGGCAAGACAACGCTTTTGCGTCACATCGCTGGATTCTATCAACCGGACGAGGGGCGAATTCTTTTCGACGGCAAAGATGTGACCCATGTCCCTCCGCATCAGCGCAACACCGGTATGGTCTTTCAGAACTATGCGTTGTGGCCGCATCTAACTGTTGAAAAGAATGTTGCATTCGGGTTGGAAGAACGGAGGATTCCGAGAGCAGAAATTGATCACCGGGTGCATGAAGCTCTCCACGTTGTCCGGCTCGAGGACTTGGCGCGGCGTAAAATCCACGAAATGTCCGGCGGCCAACAGCAACGAGTTGCCCTCGCGCGAGCGCTCGTCGTCCGGCCTGCCTGCCTGCTTTTGGATGAGCCGTTGTCCAATTTGGATTCTAAACTGCGCCTGGAAATGCGGCAGGAAATCCGCCGCATTTGCCGGGAGTTTCAATTGACCTCGATCTATGTGACACACGATCAGCAGGAAGCGCTCTCGATCGCAGACAGAATCGCCATCTTGAACGCCGGCAAATTGCTCCAAGTCGGCACACCGGCGGAAATCTATCGGCACCCGAGCAACCGGTTCGTCGCGGAGTTTATCGGGGAAGGTAATTTTCTGACTGGTCAAATTGCGAATCGAGACCAATTGCTGGAGGTCAAGTTTGGCGATCGCACCCTCCTTGTCGCTGCGCCACGCGATTTCGCGAGAAGTACCGGATCTCCGATCACCCTTTGTCTGCGTCCGGAGGCTATCAAGATGGTGGAAAATCAGCCCACTGGTCAGGCTTGGCGAGCGACGTTGATCGAAACGATTTACCTGGGTCAGGTCGCTCAGCATCTCTTCCGATGCGAGGAAGATCTTCTCAAGGTCGCTGAGATTAATCCCCGGCCGGCCCGGTTCCGACCGGACCAGGAATACTTCCTCTCCATCGAACCTGAAGATATAATAATTCTTGGCGAATAATGATGCGTCGCGTCATTCCGATTCTGTTTTGCCTCTGTGTGGTCGTTGCCGTGCCCTTTCTGTTCCGGCAGCCGGAGATTGATAACAACTCGGCTGAAGATGAACTGGTGATTATCTCGCCTCACAACGAAGCGATCCGGTTGGAATTCACGCGAGCTTTTGCAGATTATTACCGGAGGTCCACTGGGCGAGCGGTTCATCTTGACTGGCGATTGCCCGGCGGGACGACGGAAATTGTCCGATATCTCAACTCGGAGTTTGAAGCCGCGTTTCGCAACTACTGGACCCAGCAAATGCGCCTTCCCTGGGATCGGGAGGTTCTCAACTCATTTGCCAACCCGAGCCTGCACGGAGATGTCGATCGAGGTTCACAAGGTGAGCGTGCCAGATATGCATTTCTGAATTCGAATGTCGGGTGCGGGATTGATTTACTGTTCGGTGGGGGCAGCTTTGACTTTGTTAACCTGGCCAATCGCGGACTCCTGGTTGACAGCGGAGTTCTTGCCCGATTTCCCGAGTTGTTCAGTGGCCCCGGCGACCTCCTGATCCCGCGTTCACTTGGAGGTGAACAATACTGGGATGCTCGCGGACGTTGGGTCGGTGTTTGTCTGGCGGAATTCGGGATCTGCTATAACACGGAAGTCCTGGCCCGACTCGGGGTCTTAGCACCGCCCACTCAATGGGTCGACTTGGCTAACGAACGATTGTTCAACGCGATTGCCCTGGCCGATCCAACCAAGAGTGGTTCTGTGGCCAAGGCTTTCGAGTTGATGATCCAGCAGCAAATGAATCTACGCCTGGCCGAACTCGCAGCACGAGAAGGCGTGCTGTCGCGTGAACAACAGGAAAAACAGGCCGTGACCCAAGGCTGGGAGAGGGGCCTGCAACTCCTCATTCGTCTGGCGGCAAATTCCCGCTATTTCAGCGACGCCGCTCCGAAAGTTCCAATGGACGTCGCTTACGGGGAGGCTGCGGCGGGAATGTGCATCGATTTTTATGGGCGATTTGAAAGCGAAGCGGTCGCGGACAAAAACGGCCAAAGCCGGCTGAAGTATACCAGTGTGGTGGGCGGCACATCGATTGGAGCGGATTCAATTGCGCTGCTCCGTGGTGCGCCGCATCCGCAGGTGGCCAAAGCTTTTATTGATTTCGTCCTGAAGCTCGAAGGTCAGAAGCTCTGGGATTTTCGAGTTGGCACACCCGGCGGACCGGAACGTTATGGTCTGAGAAGATTGCCGATCCGCAGAGAATTCTATCGGGAGCCGCTCCGCGCTTATATGGCGGACCCGGAAGCCGATCCCTATCGTGATGCGCAGGCATTTGAGTACCACGAAGCTTGGACGGCGCCGGTTTTTGCGGCCATCCGCTTTTTGGTCCGCGTCATGTGCATCGATTCTCGGGAAGAACTCGTTTCGGCTCGAAAGGCAATCGGCAGCGACCCTGTTGATTCTCCGGCTTTTCAAAAGCTCCTTGATGTTTCCCGTGTGCGTTACGACATCGCGATGCAGCAGATTCGGGACACCCTCAGGTCGGCCGACCGTGTAAAAGAAGTGCGGTTGGCGGAAGAATTAACGACCTATTTTCGCGACCAATATCGCGAAGCCGAAAAGATGGCGAGGGCGAGCAAGTGAAAATTAACTTTGGATCCCGCGAATTGAATAGAAAGACTTCACCTAGCGGAAGGATCGTCCGTCAACTCTTCGGATCTCGCGTCCGCGGTGCTCGTGTTTCTCGCGTAACTCTTGCGCTCTATATTTTGGTCCTGGCATTTTTCGGCCTCTTCTTTGTCCTGCCGATTGCCATTGCCGTCCGCGGCGCATTCTTGGATCAAACCGGCGCTCTGACGCTCGACTACATCCGCGAGGTTTTCCGGAACCCGGTCTACCTGGAAGGATTTACCAATGCCCTTAGACTCGCCGTGGGAAGCACTCTGCTCGCCTTTTCAATCGCAGCGCCGCTGGCCTGGATCAGCGAGCGATTCGAGTTTCCGGGCAAGAGCACGCTCTCGGCTCTCTTGCTTTTGCCAATGATGTTGCCTCCTTTTGTTGGTGCCATCGGGTTTCGGCAGATTTTTGGCCAGGAAGGCGCTGTTAACGCATTGCTTCGCGCGGTGGGGTGGCTTGGCCAAAATCAAGCGATCGACTGGCTCGGCGCCGGCCGCGAATGGGGCATCATTTCGCTAAACGCGCTCCATCTCTATCCGATTCTCTACCTCAATCTCGTCGCAGCATTGGCCAACCTCGACCCGGTATTGCTGGAAGCCGCGGAGAATCTCGGATGCTCAGGGTTGCGGCGCGCCTGGCGTGTCACCGTCCCACTCGTCATGCCGGGAATATTCGCGGGAGGAACGATCGTCTTTATCTGGGCGTTTACCGAACTGGGCGTTCCTCTGATGTTTGACTATTACCGGGTTACACCGGTCCAGATATTCAACGGACTGAGCGATATCGACAGCAACCCGTTCACTTACGCTTTGGTTGCGGTCACGCTGATCGGTTCTGCATTGATTTATTTCGTAATTCGCTTTCTGGTTGGCAAGCCTCCGCCAGCCCTGCCGGGTCGAGGTGGTCACGCCGGGCAGATTACCCCTTTGGGAGGCGTCCGAGGTCTGTTATGCTCGTCGTTCTTTTCCACGGTCTGTGCTCTGGCCCTTTTACCCCAATTCGGTGTCATCCTCGTCTCGTTTTCAAAAGACTGGTACCGAACCATCCTTCCTCAATCGTTCACCCTGCAGCATTACGTCCTTGCGCTCGGCAATCATTTAACTGTACCGGCGATCCAAAACAGCCTCCTCTACGCCTCGTTATCGACCGCAATTGATCTTCTCTTGGGAGTTAACATTGCGTATTTGATCACGCGGACAAAGATCTTTGGCCGCTCATTGCTGGATGCGCTGGCGATGCTTCCTCTGGCCGTGCCCGGGCTGATCCTGGCGTTTGGATATCTGGCCCTGACCCGCCCAGGCAGTTTCCTAAGTTTTTTAGACCCGGCGCGAAACCCGCTGATTCTCCTTGTGCTGGCCTACGCGGTGCGCCGGATCCCTTATGTCGTTCGCTCCGCTGCGGCCGGTTTTGAACAAGCCAGTGTCACGTTGGAAGAGGCCGCACAAAGCCTCGGCGCGTCACCATTTCGCGCGCTGACCCGAGTCACCTTGCCTTTGATCACGGCGAATCTTTTTTCAGGCGCTATTCTGGCTTTTGCCTTTGCAATGTTGGAAGTTTCCGATTCCCTGGTCCTGGCACAGAAACAAGCCGACTACCCGATCGCGAAGGCCATTTACGAGCTCTCCAATATTCTCGGCGAGGGCCGATATCTCGCCGCAGCGCTCGGTGTCTGGGCAATGGTATTTCTCGGATTGACTATCGCTGCCGCGTCTCGATCGATCGGGGCCAAATTAGGGGCACTGTTTCGGGGGTGACGGCGCGGATATCTCGCCAGCCAAAGCGCGTGTACCTCGTCCGGATTTCTTTGAAGGTTGGTCAAAAGAAAGCCAGGTGTCCCATTGGGCCGGGCAGACGGCGCTAATCACATCCGGGCGCTGGCGGGAAATTTGCACTTTTCACACATCTTGCGAGAAACATCTTTAAAGTCCACAAGATGTTGTATACCTTTGCAAAAACCGTCCATGAACAAACTTTATCGTCTGCCGCTGAGAACCCGAGCGAAAAACCTATCGAGCGGTGTTCGCCGGCGTCGGAATTCGTCCAAAATTTTAGCAACTGGTATCCTCGCTCTGTGCGCGCTCGCTGCGCTGGTGGCGATCGGATTTGCCGCCCTCCGCACTTTCAAGCACTTAACAGCGAAGCCGAAAGCGGCTGTGTCTGCAGCTTCTTCCCCTGCGGCAACGCCGTCGCCGGCAACGGCGGACCTCAAACCAAAGGAAATCCTGCTGCCATTAGAGGATCCGAATAAAGGCCCGTCCGAGGGAACCGTTTCGGCGCATCCAGCCGTCAGTCCGCAGCCGTCTCCCCCTGTGCTGACTTCGACGGCGCCTGTGTTGACTTCGACAGGGGCACCTACGCCTGCGGCATCAGTTGCACAACATGCACAGAAACCCGATTCGCAACTGAAGGATACGGAGAAGTCTCCCACCAAGGCTGCGCGTAAGAATCTCGAAAAGAAGCGATTGGAGGCTGAGCGCAAGAGAGCTCGACTGGAACAAGAATATAAAAATCACGAGATCTCTACCGATGCCTACAATAAGGGCAAAGAAGAGTATAAAAATGAAATCCAGAAATACCGGGATGGGATAAAATCCGATAAGTGACTGCCGCGGATACGGATCCTGTGACGACCGTCTGATTGGGGTGGTGGCTGGTTGGACTGGACAGGCCGTCGCAGCGCGGTAAGAATTAGTTTCCCCCCGACAATGCCAAAGACTATCTGCCTCATTGGAGCCTTTGATACCAAAGGCGAAGATCACGCATTTGTACGTGAAGAGATTCTTAGGCGCGGCCATCAGACCTTGACGGTCAATATTGGAGTGCTAGGGAGTACCGCGCTATTTCCGGTGGATTACGACGCGGACGACGTGGCGAAAGCCGGTGGAATCAACCTGGCTGATCTGCGGTCGAACAAGGACAAAGCGGCTGCCATGAAGTTCCTGGACGAAGCGGCGCCGAAACTGATTTTGCAATTGTTCGATGAACGGAAAATAGACGGTATCATCGGGATGGGAGGGAGCGGCGGCTCCGCGATCATTGCGTCGGCCATGCGAGCGTTGCCGATCGGTGTGCCCAAGCTCCTGGTCTCGACCGTCGCATCCGGGGATGTCTCCTTCTACGTACGCGGAAAAGATATAACCATGATGCCGTCGATCGTGGACGTCGCAGGACTGAATCGCATTTCGCGGTTGGTTTATTCGCGGGCCGCCGGAGCCATTTGTGGAATGGTCGAAAGCGAGGTTCCGGTTTCGGTCGAAGATCGCCCCATCATCACCGCATCGATGTTTGGCAACACCACCGAGTGCGTGAATGTCTGCGCGAAAACACTGAATGAAAAGGGATTTGAAGTGCTGATCTTTCATGCGACCGGCGCCGGCGGGCGGGCGATGGAGACGCTGGTCGCTGACGGGTTGGTCGAAGCGGTGCTGGATATCACGACCACCGAATGGGCCGACGAGCTTTGTGGCGGCGTCTTCAGTGCGGGGCCGGACCGTTTGGATGGGCCTGGCCGGCGCGCTGTGCCTCATCTCATCGTACCGGGCTGCGTCGATATGGTTAACTTTGGAGCGCCTTCAAGCGTCCCTCTACAATATCGTGATACCAACCGTTTGTTCTACGAGTGGAATCCGTCAGTGACATTGATGCGCACCAATGCCGAAGAGAATCGGCAAATGGGCGAGATTTTCGCCCGGAAAGCGAACGCCGCGAGCGGGCCGGTGGCCTTTCTTGTCCCGCTCCGCGGCGTCTCCATGCTGGATGGAGAAGGCCAACCGTTCTGCGATCGCGCCGCCGATCTCGCCATGTTCGATGCGATCAAGCAGAATCTGAGATCCGGCATCCAGTTCGTCGAAGTGGATCAAAACATTAACGATCCGGAATTCGCAGCCAAAGCCGTCGAATTGATCATTCAACTCATTCAACAGGGAAAAGCAACGGATGGCACACCCTAGACAACTGATTCTGAAGCGCCTGCGCAAACTTATATCGACCCACCAACCAATTATTGGTGCCGGCGCAGGTACAGGCATTACCGCGAAGTTTGAAGAAGTCGGCGGCGTCGATTTGATCGTGATTTATAATAGCGGCCGTTATCGCATGGCGGGCCGCGGTTCGCTGGCCGGCATGATGCCGTACGGGGACGCAAACGCGATCGTGATGGAGATGGCCGCTGAAGTGTTGACCGTGGTAAAGGAGACCCCGGTCCTGGCCGGGGTTTGCGGTACCGACCCGTTCCGTCAAATGCCCCTTTTCTTGAAACAGGTGAAAGAGGTCGGTTTTGCCGGGGTGCAAAATTTTCCGACGGTTGGTCTGTACGATGGGTTATTTCGAAAAAATATCGAAGAGACAGGTATGGGTTACGGGTTGGAAGTCGAAATGATTCGAGCTGCGCACTCCATGGATTTGTTAACAACTCCCTATTGTTTCAATCCGGACGAAGCAAAGGCGATGGCTTTGGCAGGCGCAGATATCGTCGTGGCCCATCTCGGCCTGACCACGAAGGGATCAATCGGCGCATCCACCGCCGTCACGCTTGAAGAAGCACCAGGGAAAGTGCAGGAAATTGCTGATGCGGCTAAATCGGCAAGGAATGATGTAATCGTTTTGTGTCACGGTGGCCCGATCTCAGAACCGCAGGATGCCGAATACGTTCTCCATCGTACGAAAGGTGTGCACGGCTTCTATGGCGCCTCGAGCATGGAACGCTTGCCGGTCGAGAAAGCCATCACCGAAACGATGAAGAGCTATAAGGCGATTGCGCTGAAGAAATAGGCGCTATGGGCTGTTTGGGATGTTTTTTGCCCCGCAGGGCGATAGGATTTAGCCTAGGTTCAAGCCCAGGGTCTCAACCCTGATCTTTAATAACACAGTTTGTCTGCGGGAAAGCGGTCGCCCAGCGCCACGATCGATTGTCTGGAAAAGTATCGCTCGCCGGTGCGAACAAAATACAGGCTGGAAGCCTATGCTAGTGCGCCGCTGAGGTACACATCACCGCAGGTGAAAGTCCTGCATTGTTTAACCGTGAAAGGACAAGAAGCACGAAGGAAGGGCGTCGCCGCGA
>DATHPZ010000111.1:0-12671 GCA_035483355.1 Chthoniobacterales bacterium
CGAAAATTCAACGTTCCAAGCGCCTTCAAGGCAAACTCTCTTCTTTGGTCCATAGATTCACTTTCTTTCCACGGCATTTACCGGTTTTCTTACTCCGGCTTTGCCTTGAAGTGTTACCTATGTCTTGAACCTATTGTGTTACCTATGTCCTGAACCTGGACCGCATCTCGCTTTGTTTCCTCGAAGCGGAGCAGACCGGAACGGCCTGGCTACCACTGCGCCGCAAGTTCAGACCCCCGGAACCCCGATCACCGAAGCTGGAGTCGAGTAGGTCTCCGCGAGCAGGATTGTGATTACAGATCGAGGATGATTGCTGAGACTTACTCGACTGTTGGACCAAACCTACCTCTGCCGGCTTAACGCCGAACGGTGAACGGTGAACGGTGAACGGCGAACGGTGAACGTCCTACGCGCTATGGGAGAGGATCTTTGACAAGAATTGCTGGGCGCGATCGGTCCCGGGCGAACCGAAAAAATCCGTCTTGGGCCTGTCTTCAACAATCTCGCCGTGGTCCATGAATATGACTCGGTTGGCGACCTCTCTGGCGAATCCCATCTCGTGGGTAACCACCATCATCGTCATTCCCTCTTGCGCCAACTTCACCATCACATCGAGCACTTCTTTGATCATCTCAGGATCCAGTGCTGAAGTGGGCTCGTCGAAGAGCATCGCGATGGGATCCATCGCCAGCGCTCGCGCGATCGCCACCCGTTGCTGTTGTCCTCCTGACAATTGCGAAGGAAATTTTTGCGCATGCCCCGACAGATCCACCATTTCCAAAAGTTGCAGCGCTTTCTCCGTCGCCTCCTTATTTCCTCGCCCCAACACCTTGCACTGAGCGATCGTGAGGTTCTGGATGACTTTGAGGTGCGGAAATAGTTCAAAATGCTGGAACACCATCCCGACGCGCGAGCGAAGCTTGGAAAGATTCGTCTTCCGCGCACCCACTGAAATGCCGTCGACCAGAATCTCACCTTCCTGAAAGATCTCCAATCCATTGACACATTTGATCAAGGTGGATTTGCCCGAACCCGAGGGTCCACAGACGACAACGACTTCGCCTCTGCTGACTTCAGTCGTGCACTGCTTAAGCACATGGAATTCACCGTACCACTTGGAGACTTTTTTGATCGAGATCATGACGCAAGTTTCCCTTGGAGTGTCCGGACAAGCATCGAGGCGCTAAACGAGATGACGAAATAAACGGCTCCAGCAAATAACAGCATTTCGACCAGAGTGCCGTCCCGATTTCCTGTGTTGTAGGCGACACCGAAAAATTCCGTCAATCCGATGACATAAACCAACGAGGTGTCCTGGAAAAGAATGATCGCCTGGGTCAGCAGCAAAGGGATCATCCGCCGAAAAGCCTGTGGCAGAACGATCAAGAGCATCGTTTGCCCACTCGTCATACCAAGGGCAAATCCAGCGGAAACCTGCCCTCTGGAGACGCTTTGAATTCCAGCTCGAATAATCTCGGCGTAGTAGGATGCTTCGAAAAGGGCAAAGGCGACAAAAGCCGAAAGAAGCCGGATATCAATCGAAGGCCGGCCAATCAAACTACTGATAAACTGGGGAACCAGCAGATAAAACCAGAGTAACACCATGACCAGAGGAATTGAGCGGAATCCGTTGACATAAAATGCCGCCACGTTCGAAAGAATCGAATTTTTGGACAAGCGCAGAAGAGCGATCAGGGTGCCAAGAACAATGCCGATGACAATCGCCACGCCGGTAATTTGCAGCGTCCGAACCATCCCCTGCCATAAATAGGGGAGCGCTCCCGGAATGGAACTCCAGTCAAACTCGTACATATGAGTTCAATTCTTCCCTCCGATATACCCAGGCAATCGAGCAGCTCGCTCGAGATACCGGGCGGCGACCATCACGATAATATTAATCATGCCATAAAGGAGCGTCACAGCGATAAACGCCTCGTACCAATGGGCGGTGAACTCGCCCAGCTGCTGGCTCTGACGCGACAATTCCGCCAACCCGATCGTCGATGCGACCGCCGAATTTTTGATCGTGTTCAAAAACTCCGAGGTCAGAGTCGGCACGATGATCCGATAGGCGACCGGCAACAAGATCAGCCGATAAACTTGCGACAGATCCAGCCCCAGCGCCAAACCGGCACCCCGCTGTCCGCTCCCAAGCGCATTGATACCCGAGCGCACCTGTTCCGCGACCCGAGCCGCCGTGAAGAAGCCAAGGCAGAGCACCCCGGTAATCAATTGTTGGAGCAGCGGACTTAAACCCTGTTTAAACCATGTTCCAAGTCCCGGAATTATTTCGGGCAAAACAAAATACCAGAGAAATAGCTGAACCAGGAGCGGAATGTTCCGGAAAATCTCCACGTAAATGGCGCCGATTGTCGGAAGGAATTTCCCGGGCAGAGTTCGAATTACCCCGATGATCGAGCCGATCACAAAGGCCAGAATCCAGGCAAGGATCGATAAAAGAAGAGTCCATTCAAAGCCCACCAGCAGGAAACGAAGATAGGTACCGCTCCCGTCAAAAGCCGGCTTGAAAAAGATATTCCAATCCAATCCGACAGCGAGCATTACCATCGAATCCTAAATCTAATCTCTACTGAAATGCTTTGTCGTTCGGATTCTTGTAAAGCTCTTTCATGATGTCGCTCAAAGGAAGCTCCAGATTCAAGCCTTTCGGCGGAATTGGTGATTGAAACCATTTCTGATACAGCTTCTCGGCTTCGCCCGACGTCTCGGCTTTCGCAATCGTTTCGTCGACTAACATCTTGAATTGGTCATCTCCTTTTCGCATCATCATGCCGTAAGCCTCCTTGGATTGAGGCGTCCCAACAATCACCCAGTCCCCCGGCCTCCTCGCTTTCGCTCGCTCTCCAGCCAGTAGTGCGTCATCGAGCATGAATGCCGCGGCACGGCCGCTCTGTAACGTAAGGAAAGATTCGCCGTGATCTTTGGCACTGATGATATTCATCTTCATGCCCGCTTTCTCGTTCATCTCACGGATTAAACGCTCGGAGGTGGTCCCGGCCGTCACGACAACATTCTTGTCTTTCAGATCTGGAAAGTCCTGAATTCCAGAATCCTTTTTCACCAGCAATCGCGTACCGATGATAAAAATGGTGTTCGAGAAAGAAACTTGCTGCTGACGCTCAAGATTGTTCGTCGTCGATCCGGATTCGATATCGATCGTCCCGTTCTGAATCAACGGAATTCGGTTTTGTGAAGTAACTGGGATCAGTTTGACCTGCAGATTCGGCATATTCAGCTTCTTCTTGACGGCTTCGACCACCATCATCACCAAGTCTTGAGAGTAACCGACCACCTGGTTCTTATCGTCATAATAGGAAAACGGTATCGACGACTCACGATGTCCGACAGAAATGGAACCGGCATCTCTGATTTTCTTGAGCGTCCCGGTTAATTCATCCGCCGCCGGCGCCCCGGTAACTCCGGCTAACAAAAAGAAACCGACAAAGGCAAACAAATAGTTCTTGATAGCTAACGCATTTCCCATGGCGAATAGGAGTATACTTTCCCGGACTGGACTTTGTCCCGCAAAAAGCACATCAGTGAAACCGTTCGGCGTTCGGCGTTCGGCGTTCCCCCGGCGGCGGCGTTCCGATATCTGTTCGCAGATGACAAAATCAAACCATGAACTAAAACAACAAGTGTTACCGATGTCCTGACTGCGCCGCCGAACGCCGAACGCCGAACGCCGAACGGTGAACGGTGAACGCCCTTCCCCCCCAGACCCCAAGCAGATCTGCGAGAGAATTTCTTGATGAAATTGCCGCCTGGCATCGTCTGCTAAAACAGTGAGTATATGAAAGCGTCGTGGTCCCCATCCCTTGTATTGTTATTTCTAAATGTCGGGGTCTTTTGCTCGATTGGTCAGGGGATCCGGATCGAGTCAGCCTATTACGGCTTGCCGAACAACGTCGGCGTCGATGTTACCCGCCGGGTGCAGCGATTTGCGGACTATGGGGAGCCTTTCCGTGTTGGTAACGAAACATTGCGAATCGATCCCTCTCCGAACCACGCGAAGGCTCTCGTAGTCATCTACGAGGTGAACGGCCGGAGGATGTCCGATTGCGTACAGGAGGGCGACGTCTTTTACTTCAGGAACGGCGCCGAATCCCAGAGCAACCTGGAGGATCACAGACCTGCCATTCGAATCATTCGAGCGGTGTACGGGACGCGAGGGCGCTACGTGGACGTCACAGATCGCGTTCGTCAACTGGCGCAAGATTCGCACCCTTTTACGGCGTCTAATGAAACGTTTGGAGTCGACCCGTATCCTGGTCACCAGAAACAGCTGAAAATTTCCTACTGGCGCGGCAGTACACGCCAGAACCAGCAATACCAGGAAGGAAGCTTAGTGCAACTCCGGTAGAGACAGGAGTCAGAATTCAGAATTCAGGCGTCAGGAGTCAGGAGTCAGGAGACGATACTCCAATAGCCCAGGCTCCTGAATCCTGATTTCTCTGAAACAGCGAGATCCGCTGAGCAGGAATCTTCTCAGATTTTTCACGCGTTCTTGCCCGTGGAGTGCTCCTGAAGTCCTGACTCCTGAATCCTGACTCCTCTGTGGTCTCATTTCTGTGATTATTGGCCTAAATTCATGCATCCAAGAGGTAAATACCGAGGTTATTAGACGGGGTTTTGGCGTTGACGCGTAGTCTTCGTCAGATTTGAGTCGATTTCCGCCGTTGACAGGAATGCGAGGCGCTTCTAAGATGCGGGGCTTTTTATGCTTGGAAACGGGTTGTCCTTGACTTTTATGTGCGGCTTATTCTCGACCGTGGCTTCTGTGCTTTTTGCACAGACAGTGACCGATAGCGCCGCGCGGTTCACGGACAACGCGATGAAACTCCGGGAGAGCATCCTTTTCAAAGTTGAACCCAAAGATCTCGATTCGAATCCGTTGCAGGGTCCGGCGGAGAAGTTTCCGTGGCATGCGCAGATTGTGACGACCGTTTTTTGGATCGGTGAAACGCCGTCCGGGAATAATCCGGTTCCGAATCGTTCCAGTGCCTGGGATTCAAACTGGGCCAGAAACTTTGGCGGATCGGACAGTCCCGCGCCGGACGAACGAAAGGGGTTCATTCCGGCAAGGTTCGTTCCCCGTCAAAATCCTTTCTACCTGGCTCTTCCCTTTAATGATGTCAGTGGAGGTCGGACGAAACCTGAGTCGTACAAGGTCATTCCCTGGTTCCGGGAGACGTTTGAAAAATCCGGTCAAAGCATTCTAAAAGGCCGATGGGTGGCGATCCGAAGAGGAAATCGGATTTGCTACGCCCAATGGGAAGATGTCGGCCCGTTTCGCAGCGATCATTGGGAGTACGTTTTCGGCAGCGACCGGCCGCGTCCGAACCTGAATCGTGGAGCTGGTCTCGACGTCTCGCCTGCGATCCGGGATTATTTGAAGTTGGGGAATACCGATCTGACCGATTGGCGTTTTGTCGATTTCCAGGAAGTTCCACCCGGTCCATGGGCGCTGTACGGCGACAACAATACGTTTGTCATCGAACGTCGCAAACGAGAAGACGCTTTCGCGAAGAGACAGTAAGCGAACTCCCCTACCCATCTGTCGGGTCGAGTTCCAGGTAGGTCCGTGAGACCACCTTGCCGCTCTGTGGATCGAGCCGCTCAATGCGGATCTGTTTGAAGATGGTCCTTCCTTCGATCTGCTGGCCAGAAATCACCTCAAAGCGTTTGATCGGCTTGCCTTGCCAATTGTACCCTTCGGCTTTTATCAGCGCTCCCCGATCCTTGGCGATCCACAGTCGGACAGAGCCATACTCGGTGTTGCGAGCAGAGGGTTGCACCAGAACGATAGAACAGGTGATCGCCCGCACGCGTTGTTCCCCTTCGTCACTGGCATTCTTCCAATAGATAAAGCGTAACGAGAGATCTTCGTAGGTAATGTCCGTACCGCGCACGGATTCGCTTAGTCTCGAACCGGACAAGATCTGTTGTCCCGCGGCTTTTTCGTCTGTCAGAACGGAGCCACTATCGGTGAGCTGCAGTTTGATGGTTTCCGCAGGGTTAGTGAACTTGTAATCGAACTCCGGGCCTTTGAGTTGAAGCTGGAAAGGGATCGGGTCTCCATTTTCCGGACGCAGCCTTCCGGAGAGCGGCCGGCTGATCTGTGCCTGTGCCGAGCGTATCTGGTCAAGAATTGCATTTGCATCTGCTTCAGCAGAGGTCAGATGCGGGATAAGGGAACAGACCAAGAGCACGATGCCGGCTAATTTCTTTGCTTGTTTCATCTGTCAGGTGTTCTTAGCTTACGCAGGCCCGCCGGCTCTGGCATGGACAAAACTTTGCTGCTCTTCATTAATCGGGAATGGACAAATCCGTTTATGGACAGGCTGATGGCGACCTTCACCAGCTTCGACGTCTGGATGCCGGTCTTACTCCTCGCGGTACTGATCATGTTATGGCGCGGAAATTTTCAGGTTCGAAGCTTCGTCATCGTGACCCTCTTGACCATCGCTTTTACGGACGGGGTTTTTACGCAGTTCACGAAAAAGCTGGTTAATCGAGCCCGGCCAAGTCAGGCCCTGGCCGAAGTGCGCGAAGTGAACCTGGAGAAGACAAAGCCCGCAATTCTCGGGGTTTGGCGTCCCGTTCAGGTATCCCTTTCCAAACCGCCCGAGGGTCCGGTGATCGGACGATCGTTTCCGTCCGGGCACGCCATAAACAACACGGTTATTGCCACCTTAGCTATCCTATTCTTTGGAAGGCTCGGCGCCCTCTACATCATTCCTGCGGGGATCGTTGCCTACTCCAGGATTTATTGCGGCTCGCACTGGCCCAGCGACGTCATCGTTTCGATCGTCCTGGGGATCGGTTTCAGCCTGATCCTCGCGAGTATCGCCAACCTGATTTACCAGCGGCTCGCCTCAAAATGGTTCCCAGAACTTTACCGCAGCCACCGTTCGCTGTTCGGCACACCACGGCAATGAGAGTTCGTCTTTTTCTCCTGATCGGGTTTTTGCTCCTTTTGACCGGTATCCGTTGGTGGCTCGGCGCGACCTTGGAGCTCTCACCGGACGAGAGTTATCACTATCTTTGGGCGCAGCATCCCGATGTTTCCTATTACAGTGAGGGACCAGGTGTTGCTCTGGCGATTCTGGCCGGGACTTCCACGTTCGGTTCGACCGAATTCGGCGTGCGGTTTTTCAGCCCCCTGTTCGGTTTGGGCACTTCAATTCTCGTCTACCTGCTGGGGCGTAAATTGTCTCGGGAAAAAGTCGCGTTCTGGTCGGTCGTGGGATTGAATTTACTGCCTCTGTTCAACGTTGAATCGGTGTTCATAACCGTCAATTCTTTGTCCATTTTCTTTTGGGCGGCGGCCCTCTACACCTTCTGGCTGGCGATAGAACGCAGCCCGAGGTTCTCCATTTTCTGGCCGCTCACCGGCGTGGTGATTGGCCTGGGCTTCCTCTCAAAATACGAGAACGCACTTGGGCTCGTTTCAATCCTCTTATTTCTATTCATTGTGCCGAAATACCGGAGCGAACTAAGGCGACCCAATTTCTATATTCTACTCCTCTGCTTCTCGCCATTCCTGGCGCCGCTTATCCTTTGGAATCTTCAGCACGACTGGCTCGGCTTGGACCAGTTCACGAACCAAGCGCTGCTGAATGCGCTGTTAACGGTCAGGGTTTCGCACTTGAGTGAATCTTTCAGAGCGCAACTCACGTTCTATTCGCCTTTACTCCTGATCTGTTTGCTGATTGCGCTGTTCGGTTCGAGCAGAAGGGCGTTCCAGAACAGCAAAATCTGTTTCCTCCTGACCTTCAGCTGGCCGATCCTCCTTGTTTACGTGATCTTGGCTTTGCACCAGGTGAGCGACCCGGCTTGGACCGCTCCCGCTTACGTTGGCCTAGGCATACTCGCGACCCATTACTGGCTGCAGGCTGCAAACCAGCGAGCGTTGGTTAGCGGCATTTGCATCGCTGCATTGATCCTCAGCGGTTTGCAAGCGTCGCTGGCCACGAACATCAATTTGGTGCACACGATCGGCATTTCATTCCCTTACGGTCTCGATTCAAGCTCAAGATTGGAGGGATGGAGAACCGTTGCGGAAGTCATCGACAAATTTCGGGCCGAGTTCGAAAATAAACTTGGAGCCAAAGTATTCTTGATCGGCAACGAATATCAGACGTCATCGATGCTATCCTTTTACCTGAAGGACAAACGCAGCGAAGGGCCGGGCCACCCTCCGGTCTATATCCCCGAGTCCCAGGACATCCAGAACGAGTTCTCTTTCTGGCCTCGGTATGACGAGTTTGTGGAGGCCGATCCTTCCTCGAAACGTGATACGACTTTTACCGAAGAGGCCGGAGTCAATCCATTCATGGATCGGACTGCCCTCTATATTACCGATCGGCCCGAAGCAAGTCCGCCACAAAATCTGCAGAGCGCATTTACTCGATGGGAACTTGTCGCCGTGTACGAGTTGGAGCGGAAGAATCTTCCACTTCGCCAAATTCGGATATTTGCGTGTTATCAGTACCAGACGCTACCGCTGTGACGACGCCCGAGATTTCCGTGATTATCCCTGTCTGCAACGAGGAAGGCAACGTCGCACAGTTGCAGAAGGAGCTGGAGATGGCGCTCGATGATGTTGCCTATGAACTCCTTTTTGTGGATGACGGCTCACGGGACCGGACCATCGAGCAGATCCAACGTCACCCCGGCGTGCGTATCCTCGAATTCGAGAAGAATACCGGCCAAAGCGCGGCGATCTATGCCGGCCTTGCTGCGGCACGCGGGAAGATTCTCGTGCTTATTGACGGTGATTTGCAAAACGATCCCAGCGATATTCCCCGGCTCTTAGCGGAAATCGATAGAGGCGCCGACCTGGTCTGCGGCTACCGATTGAAACGCCGGGACACCTGGTTCAAGCGTGTTCAAAGCCGGATAGCAAACCAAGTGCGAAGCCGGTTCACCAAGGACGGCGTCCGCGACACCGGGTGCACGCTAAAAGCCATGCGGCGAGAGTGCCGCGAAGCCTTGATTCCGTTCTATGGCATGCATCGCTTCATCCCTGCTCTGATCAAGGGTCTTGGCTACAAAATCACCGAAATCCCCGTAAACGATCGACCGCGCCGTCACGGCACCAGCAAATATAATTTCGGCAATCGCGCGCTCCGTGCCACCATCGACATGTTTGGCGTTCGCTGGTTGCTGGCCCGGCAGTTCAAAATTGCGATAAAAGGAGGAAAGGAGAGCGAATAGCTTCCAGTCAGAGGGTAAGGCGGGACGCTTTACTTACTGCCTGAATGGCGTCTGCCTCTGAAGTAAGTAAGGCGTCTCGCCTTACTCCCGAATTAAGTAAGCCCTCTCGCCTTTTTCCAGCTTCCGGTCAGAGGGTAAGGCGGGACGCCTTACTTACCGCCTGAATGGCGTCCTGCCTCTAAAGGAACAGACACTTCTTACTCAAGCACCGCCTGAGCAGCAGCCAGGCGAGCCACCGGTACCCTGAACGGACTACAACTTACGTAGGATAATCCGATGCGATGACAGTATTTTACACTTTCCGGGTCTCCACCATGTTCACCGCATATTCCGAGCTTGATGTCCGCTCGGGTTTTGCGCCCGTTGTCACGGGCCATTTCCATCAGCTTTCCGACCCCGGACTGATCGATCGTCGCGAACGGGTTGTTCCTGATGATATCCAATTCTTCATAGTGCGGCAGGAAGCTCCCGGAATCATCGCGGCTCATCCCCAAGGTGGTCTGCGTCAAATCGTTCGTGCCGAAACTAAAAAATTCAGCATCTTCGGCGATCTTGTCGGCGACGATTGCACCCCGTGGAATTTCGATCATCGTGCCGACCAGGTAATTAAATCGAACCTTTCTTTCCTTGGCGACCTCAGCAGCCACGCGGCGGACGATCTCGACCTGTAATTTCAATTCCTTTGGAAAGCCTACCAGCGGAATCATGACTTCGGGCTTCACCTTGATACCCTGCTTCTGGACTTCCGCCGCAGCCTCGAAAATCGCTCTGGCCTGCATCTCGGTGACTTCCGGAAACGTGATCCCCAGACGGCACCCGCGGTGACCGAGCATCGGGTTAAATTCGTGCAGCTCTTGCACCCGGCGGTGGATCTTCTCAGCGGGTATTCCAAGCTTCTTGGCAAGATCGGCCTGTTGCAAATCTGTGTGAGGCAGGAACTCGTGCAAAGGGGGATCCAAGGTTCGGATCGTGGCGGGTAGCCCCTTGAGCTCTTTAAAGATTCCGACAAAATCCTCGCGTTGGTAGGGCAGCAGTTTGGCTAACGCGGATTTTCGTTCTTCCGGAGTGGAAGCGAGAATCATCTCCCGCATCGCGTCGATACGATCGCCTTCAAAGAACATGTGCTCGGTTCTGGTTAAACCGATTCCTTTGGCGCCAAAGGCGATCGCGGTCGCGACCTGCTCTGGAGTATCTGCGTTGGTACGAATATCCAGCTTGCGCACTTTGTCAGCCCAATTGAGCAGCGCAGAATAATCCTGAAAAACCTGGCTTTTTCTAGGATCCAGCGTCTTGTTCACCAAGACTTGAACCACCTCCGAAGGCGCCGTCTTGACTTCGCCGGCATAGACTTCACCGACAGTTCCGTCTACCGAGATAAAGTCTCCAGAATTGAGAGTGACGTCCCCCGCCGTCAAGGTTCGATTTACATAGTCGATCTGGAGGGCCGAAGCGCCGCAAACACAGACTTTTCCCATTTGCCGCGCCACCAGGGCGGCATGAGAAGAGACGCCTCCCCGCGCTGTAAGGATTGCCTCAGCGGCGATCATCCCCCGAAGATCTTCGGGGGAAGTTTCGACCCGGACCAGAATCACAGGCTGACCTTTGCCCGCCAGTTCTACGGCGTCTTTGGCGCTGAAAACGATTTGCCCGGTCGCTGCACCAGGGCCTGCGGCCAAGCCAGTCGCGATCCTTTTCGCATTCTTCACGCTTTGCCGATCAAATATCGGAGCCAGTACGTGCGAGAGTGAATCTGCCGGGACCCGCTTAATCGCGTCTTCCCTGGTGATCAGTTTCTCCTTGACCATATCCGCGGCAATGCGAACCGCGGCCAGGCCGGTCCGTTTGCCGTTGCGGGTTTGAAGAATGAAAAGCCTGTTGTCCTCGACCGTGAATTCGAGGTCCTGCATATCATGGAAATGCTGCTCGAGAATTTCGCGCACTTTGAGCAATTCCTTGTGAGCGGCCGGCATTTCCTTCGCCAACGCATCCACCGGCTTCGGAGTTCTGACCCCGGCAACGACATCTTCACCTTGGGCGTTAATCAGGTACTCGCCATAAAACACCTTTTCTCCAGTGGCCGGGTCACGGGTGAACGCCACTCCAGTGGCGCTGCTGTCTCCTCTGTTCCCAAAAACCATGGTCTGAACGTTAACAGCCGTTCCCCATTCATGCGGGATGTTGTACTTCCGCCGATACACGATCGCCCGATCGTTGTTCCATGAGCCGAAGACTGCTCCAATCGCGCCCCAGAGCTGCTGACGCGGGTCTTGGGGAAAGTTTTTGCCGCTGCGTTCCTTGATGAGCTGTTTGAAGTTCTCCACGAGACCCTTGAGATTGTCGGCGGTCAATTCCACGTCATCCTTGACGCCGGCTTCTCGTTTGACCGACTCGATGACGACTTCAAACGGATCATGGTCTTCGTTGGGGCTTTTTTGTACACCCATCACGACGTCTCCATACATTTGGAGAAACCGGCGATACGAATCCCAGGCAAACCGCGGGTTCCCGGTCTTTTCAGCTACAATTTCGACGACCTCATCGTTCATCCCGAGGTTGAGAATCGTGTCCATCATCCCGGGCATCGAATCGCGCGCACCGGAACGTACGGATACCAGCAACGGATTGCTGCGGTCGCCGAGTTTTTTGCCGGCCGACTTCTCCATTTTTGCCAGCGCAAACTCGACCTGATCATCGAGGTCGACAGGATAACTTTTCTTATTCTCGGAAAAGTAAGTGCAAACCTCTGTGCTGATCGTGAACCCGGCCGGAACCGGAAGACCGATCCGAGTCATTTCATGCAAGTTGGCGCCCTTCCCGCCCAGAAGCGGTTTCATCTTTCCATGACCGTCGGCCTTACCGTCTCCGAAATAGTAGACATAGCGGGCCTTGGTCGAAGTCGCCGGCTTCCGGATGACTGGTTTTGCTTTCGCCGACACTTTTTTTGAAGCAGCCTTCGGAGCCTTCTTCACTTTTGTTGCCATAAAATGATGTTGAAAAACGAGAATTGGAGGGAGCGAAATGCGCTCTTGGCGGGAGAACAAAAACTAGCGAAGAGTCTCCTGGTGTCAACGCCGGATGCCGGATGTCGTTGAGTGCCACCGACGGGTTGAACAAGGAACGGCGTTGGCAATGAACATCCCCTGTTTTGGAACTTGAATTCGATCGATGCCGTTGCTGCAGAAGAAAAATTTGAGTCGCGACTGTAGCGCGTTGCACTAACCACCACACGGGCGCGCGAGGTGCTGCCGTTGACTGGAAGAACAAACCGATATTATCCGTGCGCAGCTGGAACCCGATCGGCACAGTGCATCACTTCACCAGCCATGGCCATGAACTCTTCTAAGCCTGTACTCGGAATGATGATCGTGTTACGACGCCCATGCGCTTCCTCGGTGATACGCATAAAACGGCCTCGTTCATTTTCTCTA